>CAYYAH010000061.1:0-6777 GCA_964470075.1 uncultured Candidatus Poseidoniales archaeon | reverse complement strand
AACTCCGCTCAAGTGTTACAAAATGATACTCTAGTTTTCTACAATACTGCTGATTACAACCGTAGTGTTCTGCTCGATGTGGATGGAGATGGTACGGAGGAGTTCGACTGTATTGCCGGGCCTTCCAACTCACTGAATACTTCGGACGAATGTTATCTATGGCTCGATCCGACAAACTGGGGTGCCGGAAATTACGAAATCAGAATAATATCTAATGGAACACTATGGAATACAATCTCAATCAATGTTCAATCTGACAATCACACAGAAACAATGCCTCCGGATGATTTTGTGTTTGAACCTAATCAGCAAGAAGCTGAAAAGGAAGATTTAGAGAATTTTTTCCTGACGGCGGCAATCTTACTTGCATCGACTGCTGTACTAATGCGGTTATCTAGGAACAAGAATGGGGTCGAGGAGGAATGAGGAGAGTACTTGCCGTGTTAGTCGCGAGTTGCCTGTTGATGGCAGGATGTCTTGGCGGGGATGAGGACATCTTCTATGGAGATGATATCAATCCCCCAGTGCCTGTTGAGGACTTCATCTTGGTTGATGAGAATGGAGAGTACTTCTCGTTCTCTGAATTGGAGGGGAAGGTGGTTGTCGTCGCTTTCCTGTTCACTAGATGCCCGGACATCTGTCCCGTAGTCTCTGCCAATATGAACTACGTGTCTGAGGAGTTGGGCGATCTATACGGCACTGAAGTTGCAATGCTGTCGATTACTGTGGATCCATGGAGAGACAATTCGTCAATCATGCACTCCTACGCCGAGCAGCGCGGTCTGGATTGGCCACATCTGACTACTGCATCGGAGGATCTCAGTGACTTCTCGGATTTGTCAGATGTGTGGTCAAACTTCGGTGTGGGCCTAGAAACTAATGCATCTGACTTGGATTCAGACAGTGTGGCTGACCTATTCGATTCCTGCCCTGATACTCCCGAAGGCGAAGCAGTCGATGACCGGGGTTGTGGGTTAGAGACACAGCAGTCCGAAGGAGATGTCTCAGTGAAGCACCATCCTCTGACATACTGGGTAGACCATACTACTGGTACAATTATTGTCGACAAGCAGATGCGTCAGAGAGTCTGGTGGGGAGATGCGGACTGGATTCCAGAACTTGTCCTAGAGGACATTTACAAATTATTGGAGGAGTGAAATGAACAAGCCGATTATCGCTATACTACTCTCACTAACTCTCCTGCTTCCTGGTTGCATGGGCGATGGTGATAGGACTGAGTTGATCGGAACCGAGTTCATCGACCCTCCGGAAGCTCCCGACTTCAGCTTATTCGACCAAAATGGAGACTTGTTCAGATTCTCCGATTACGAAGGCAAAGTAATCGTTGTAGCCTTCATCTACACTTCATGCCCTGACATATGTCTAATCATCTCTGCAAATATGCACTACGTCAAAGAGAACCTCGGCTCATATTCTGAAGATGTGGTATTTGTTTCTGTCACTATAGATCCAGCAAGAGACACGGTAGAGCACCTATCTGAATGGACCGAACAGATGGGTTACGACTGGTATCACTTGACAGATTCTGCTCACGCTCTCCGAGATGTATATAGCGAGTGGAATGTGGTTGTGGATAACGCGCACATAGCTGCTAGTGAGCCTCCCTCTGAAAGTCTCGTCAGAGTCGCAGTTCTGAATCCCGACAACAGTTCGATGATTGTCGACAGTCCTTGCCAGGGGCCGACGCTTGCGAATTGTTTCGAGAACGGCTCGAATCTGATGGACTATGCACTTAGTAGTGCCAACATCAGTTACGACCCTGCTCAGGGTCAGATTGGAGATTGGCATGAAGATGGCAACTGGACATGGGTCCTGCACCTGTGGGATTCATCTAACGAGAGTTGGGTTGAGGCTGGAACAGATGATCCCAGCACCATAGATGCTGATTCGGAATCGCACATGGCATGGATTGCCAGCAGCGCCAATCTTAGCATGGCCCCTATGGGGGAAGATTGCAATGGCAAGGGCTGGATAATGGGCTCTGGAACTAGTGCCCACTGCATGTGCGACGAAGGTTACGACAGACCTTCGGATGATTGGCTCTCATGTGTACCAGAGGGCGAAGCCCCTGATGATGGAGAAGTCGACCCTCACGAGCAGTCTCTTGGAGAATACGAAGTGGGACACTCGACGGTGACATACATCATCGACAAGCAGTTGAGGAAGAGAGTCGCATACTCGGGAATCTACTGGAATGCTGATGACTTCTTGCACGATGTCAAGGCCCTAAGCGATGAGTGATCTTTCAGTGGTCACGAATACATAACCTCCGAGGAACTAATCAACTAGAGGCTCGAGGCCGTCGCATGAGCGATGATGACGGCGTCGGGCGCTCTCTGTTCCTCGCTGGCCTGATGGTAGTCAGCGTCATGGTAGGGGTACTGTACTTCGATATCGAGCAGGAGGGAGTCAACCTAGCGCCCGAGATTGATGGTGACATCCCTACTACGATTACCTACGGTACTCTGGACTCATTGCATCTGGCCATAACCGACGAAGAGATGGCTGGACTGAACGTGACAGTAACTCTTGATGGAGAGGAGATTCAGGATTTGATGGATGCTGAGGGCAATCTCGTCATCGATATTTCTGGGATGGAGATTGGGAGTCATGCATTAAAGGTGGTAGCGATCGATAGTCTAGGGCAGGAGTCGCGTTGGACCGCTGGTTTCGTATTGGAGTACCCTGATGAGGGATACACTGTCATCGTGGTTAGTACAAACAATGTCACAGTAGAGAGAGGCAATGGAACGACGCTTCCCGGAGTGTTGGTCCATCAAAGCATGAATACATGCGATTTGGAGTGGTCTGATGGAGACATAGAGCAATTCAGCCTGAGTCTTCCTTTCGACGAGGAGGGGCGGTTTGAACTCAGCTTCTCTGACATCCAAGAGAATATGACAATCACAATACGAGGAACATGCGGGACATGGGTGGACAGCGTAGAGACCGAGGTTCTGACAATTACTGTGATAGAGCGAGAGTAATCTTTGTCATGATGATCAAAGAATTGGCATCCGGTCGAGCCTTTCCAAGTCCGGCTGATACAGTTCACGAATATCGTCCAACTCAAGCACTAGCATAGCCAGCCTCTCAAGTCCCAGACCCCATGCACATACCGGCCACTCTGTCCCTAGGGGCTCAGTGACTTCAGGTCGGAAGATGCCCGAACCGCCTAACTCCAGCCATTCCCCTTTCCAGAGTACATCTACCTCGACACTAGGCTCAGTGTATGGGAAGTAGGCTGGTCTGACTCTGACATCCGGGAATCCCATCTTGGAATAGAATGTCTTCAGTGTGGAAATCAGCATCGGAAGGTTCGCCTCGGGTTCGTGGATTATGCCTTCAATCTGGTAGAACTCAGGGAGGTGAGTCCTGTCTATCGACTCTTGACGGAATACTCTGCCGATTCCGAATACCCTGCAGGGCTCATGGGGATTTTCTGCGATGTGGCGAACTGTGTTCACGGTGGTGTGAGTCCTGAGTAGTGACTTCTTGGACTCCTCCTTGTTGAATTCTAGACCCCATCCCTTACTCCCAGTATCGTGGCCGTGCTCATGGACCTTGCTCCACAGGTCCAAGTACTTCTCATCGACATCGACTTGAGCTGGCTCGGATAGGTAGAATGTATCCTGCATAGTCCTAGCCGGATGCGATTGAGGGATGAAAAGTGCGTCCATATTCCAGCCGGCTGATTGAATGAAGTCGCCCTCAATTTCTGAGAAGCCCATCTCGAGGAAGATAGCCCTAATCATCTCAATCAAGGCAATCATCGGGTGCGGTCGACCCCCCGAGGGTGTGGGCGCGGGAGCGTTCACATCGAACGGCTTGAACTCGGCATCTCGCCAAGCCTCACTCTGTAGAAGCTCAGGAGTAACTTCTCCGATCATCTCGACATCCTCCAATTCCAAGGCGTCCGTACCCTTGCCTTGCTTGGTCAGGGCCCATGTTCTCGACACTCTGTCTTCCAGCACAATCAGTCCCTTCCTTCCTGAGAAGTGGGAGATCATTTTCTCATCAAGCTCAGACAGTTCCCTTGGGCCCTCGGATAACGAATTGATGAATTCCGAGCGCTTTCCAATCTCAGATGTGATTCCTGATTCGTCGTCAATCACTAGTGTGCCTGACTCGAGAGTGATTCCCAATGCCTTCAGCAGACCCACTCCCGGGCCTGCCTCATGACGTTCGAGAGTCGATGATAGAGCTGACATGGTCCTGTCTTCTTTCTTCTGAGAAAGTAGCCAATCCCAGATTCTGGCTTCTAGAAGGTCTTCTTTCGACGCCCTCTCTCCCTCCTCACCCAGACTGACTGTCGCGTCTCTGTGCTCAGTGACTGAAACCAATCCGCCCTCCTCCAGAGCTGCTCCCGAGCCTGCGACGTGAACCTGGTCATCCCATCCGGTCTCTGTGAGTAATTCTTCTAGTGTCCAGTCTTTGGATGGATCTGAGAGCATCGCACGCAGCATCCTGCGCTCGTTGTTTCCTATTTCCATAGAACCACTCGCAGTCCTCGGAATCGGGCAATCCACTTGATGATTGCCGACTGAGAAAGCGAGAAAGTGAGTTACTCTTCCTCTGACTCCCAAAGCAGAGTATCGCACTCGCTACAGGTGTGAGTCTTCGGCTTCCTACCCTCGACCCAATCCACCTTTCCACACCTGCCGCAAAGAATTGAGGTCCGGATAGGAGAGTCAAGAGTAGTATCGACCCTGAACATCACTCTGCCGGCATCTGGCATCTTCGAAGAGTCTGGTTCCCAATCTGCGACCGAGTCTGGGTCCGCCTCGCTCTCATCGTCCATACTGAGTCCGAACAGAAGCATCACTGCCCCAGCAAGAGCCAGTGGGGCTGCGGTGGCCAATGCGAAATCAGAGGCGCTTGAGGTCAGTGCTATTCCTCCTCCCAGAATCAGACATGCCCAAGCGGCGAGGACTGTGTTGACCTTTCTGCCGCCGGGTCGCATTGCCATGATGATGCGAGTCGGTTATGCCGCATCAATTTGGCCCAACTGAGGACGTGAGTGAATGTAGGGTTCAAGAGTCTGAGTCTGTCGTCTCGGGTTACGCCTCAGTAGCTCAGCCTGGTAGAGCATCTGATTTGTAATCAGACGGTCGGGGGTTCGACTCCCTCCTGGGGCTCCAAATTGCGACTGTGAAAGGTCAAAGGCCGATGCTGCACGCGGCCAGCCATGGGAGCAGTAATTGCCGATGGTAAAGCCCTCGCTTCCAGAATCGAGTGGGGAGTCTCGATGAACGTTGCCAGCCTCATTGGCTCAGGTATTTCCCCTCACCTAGCAGTCGTGATTGTCGGTGAAGACCCTGCAAGCCGAGTCTATGTCCGCAACAAACAGCGTGCTTGTGAAAGATGTGGCATCAAGAGTACGCTCATAGAGATGCCAGAAGGTTCAACCCAGGAAGAGGTCATCGCGACTGTTGAGGGGCTCAACTCTGATTCTTCGGTGCATGGCATCCTAGTACAGAGCCCAATACCCGGTGATGTCAACGAATTGGATGTTGCCTCTGTGATCTCTCCTATCAAGGATGTCGATGGTTTCCATCCGGCCAATCTAGGAAGATTGGTTCAGGGAGACTTTAGCGGACTTCTGCCATGTACTCCTGCAGGAGTGGTCAGGATGCTGGAACATAGTGGAGTGCAACTCACTGGAGCTAAGGCTACAGTATTGGGTAGATCAAGGATAGTTGGTATGCCGTTGAGTCTAATGCTCGCTGGCAAGGGAGTCGATGCTACTGTGACTATAGTGCATTCGCGAACACAGGATGCTGAATCAATCTGTAAGGAATCAGACATCATCATCGCCGCAATAGGAAGGCCTCACACTATCAAACCAGATTGGGTTAAGTCTGGGGCATACGTGGTAGATGTTGGAATCTCAAGAATGGATGACGGGGAGCTCGCAGGTGATGTTGACCCACAAGTAGCTGATGTTGCTGGCTGGATTACTCCTGTTCCTGGAGGAGTGGGGCCAGTGACTATCGCGATGCTAATGGAGAATACGCTCACTGCGGCGCGGAATTCCTAGAATATTCCTAGGTCAAACTTAGCATCCTCGCTAGCGTGCACCTTGGGATCCCATGGAGGGGAGAAGACAAGGTTAACGTGTACGCTGTCGATTCCCTCGGTTGTTAGTGCTGAGCGGTGCACAGCAGACATAATCTCAGGGGCTACGGGGCAGCCGGGGCTGGTCAGAGTCATGTCGATTTCGGCGTGTGTCCCTTCGTCCTGCTGCTCGATTCTGATTGCATAAATCAGTCCAAGTTCTGTAACTGACATCTTCATCTCAGGGTCCTCGACCAGGCCTAGAGATTGCATAACATCTGATTCTTTTACCATTCTAATCACACAACTTTGAGGCATCCTCTCTGACTCGCTTGAACATGTTAAGAAATCCATTGGCTCTACTAGGGGTGAGCGAAGATTGGATGCCCATCGCCTCTGCATAGGCAGGCTCCATGTTGGCCACTTCTTCGGGGCTCATTCCATTAACTGCCATGGCGGTAACCGACATTAGTCCTTGGACAATCTGGGCATCCGCTCCGCCGCGCATCTGGAAACCGCCCTTCTCATCGACGAAGCAGGTCACATGAGCTCTTGACTGACAACCGTGGACTTGATTTTCATCATCCCACTCTTCTGGCGGAAGCGAGCTGGGATTACGCTTAGCGTATTCAAATAGGAGCTCGTAGCGCTCCATTGAGTCGAAGCATGCTCGGAACTCCTCGACCACCTCATCGAGGT
>CAYYAH010000060.1:0-6905 GCA_964470075.1 uncultured Candidatus Poseidoniales archaeon | reverse complement strand
GGACAAGGACATCATGAAGGTCTCAACAACCAAGCGAGGTGGTGCTCTATCTGGGCGCTACGAAATCTGTGTCTGGCAACTCCGACCTGGGGCTCTAGATGAGATCTGATTTCTAACTAAGCCTCTAAATCTGGACTCCAGTCTCCAGATCTAGCAAGGCTATTCATCTTGGCTCTGTGAGCAAACATCTCTTGACTATCTGCTGCCGACTCTGAGCCACCTTTGGCCCATGTCTTGAGAGCGTGAGCTTGGAGAGCTCTGCCATAGGAATAGGATAGTTGCCATGGGTGGTTGACGTTAATCTGATTCATCAGGTTGAGGTGTGCTGTAGCATCCTCATCAGATTGTCCTCCTGAAAGGAAGACGATTCCTGGCAGATTATGGGGGACATGATTAGTCAAGCAGTCGACAGTTAGTTGAGCTACCTCTTCGCGTGTTGCTTGATTAGGACAATCCGAGCCCGCCATCACCATGTTGGGCTTGAGCAGTGCGCCGGGGATGTGGACTCCTTGCTCTGCGCAAGCAGCGAATGTAGCATCGAGAATCTCTGCAGTGACATCGTAGCATCTCAAGGCATTGTGATCTCCTTCCATCAGAACCTCTGGTTCGATGATAGGAACCAATCCTTGCTCTTGACAGATTGCCGAGTAGCGGGCGAGTGCGTGAGCATTGGTTGAGATGCAGGCCTGACTAGGCATCCCATCGCCGATTCTAATCACAGCTCGCCACTTGGCGAATCTCGCACCCATTGCGAAGTACTCTGAGCAACGCTCCCTGAGGCCATCTAGACCCTCGGTAATCTTCTCACTTGGATGGTTTGCGAGATCCTTGGCCCCGGTATCAACCTTGATACCTGGATGTATACCTCTAGAATTTAGAGCATCGACGATTGATGATCCATCATCCATGTCCTGTCTGATTGTCTCATCAAAGAGAATAACTCCGGATACAGCAGATTGGTAGTCATCAGTCGATAGTAGGTTAGCGCGATAGGAGCGTCTAGTCTCGGCGGAAGGTTCGACGCCGACTGCAGCTAACCTCTTTGACATCGTTCCATTGCTCTCATCTGCGGCTAGAATTCCCTTTCCGGGGGCGACTAACTGATTCGCTGTTCGCTCGAGTAATCCTTCATCCATACTATTGCCTCGTAGATTCGTGGAGGTCGGAAGAGATGAAGTCATCGCACGGAGGATAAATAGTAATGTTCACCAGAACTGACATCTATCACTTCTGAGTGAACTGAGTGGCGTCCATCCTCAGTCTCCTCAACTCCTCTAGTTCTCCCGGGACAGACTCCTGTCCCAATGAATATCGAGTCGTCGGAAGAGCAGAGTTCATCTCTGCTCCAAAGTCTGTCGACATCATCATCTATCATCTTCTCAGCTCTATCTCTGTGGCCGTCATTCTTGAAGATTAAACGGCCTTCAAATGGCGCATTCAATCCGCGCAGCGCTGTTGCGGTGATTACTCCCTCCGGGGCTGCGCCTATTCCCATCAACATGTCAATCTCTGAGTTCGTGTCGGCTGCGTTGAGAGCAGCGGCGATATCGCCATCTCCAATCAGCACGATATCGACGTCGTACTGCCTCAAATCTCGGATTAATTCCTCATGTCTAGGCCTGTCCATCACCACTACCTTGAGCAGTGAGCTGTGCTTGTCTAAAACACTGCATGCAGCCTCAACATTGTAGGCTACATCGGCTTCAAGGCTGATGTGTCCTGCCATCTCAGATGGGCCTGCGATTTTGTCCATGTAACAATCGGGAGCATGAAGGAGAGCCCCTCTGGGCGCAGCGGCCAGAACCGCCATTGCATTTGGCTTGTCTAGAGCAACATGATTGGTGCACTCCAGAGGATCAACTGCAATGTCTATGCTGGGCGCCACGGGCTGACCCTGCATTGAGCCGAGAGGTTCTCCAATCCAAAGCATCGGAGCGTCGTCTCTCTCGCCTTCGCCTATGGCAACTCTGCCATCAAAGGGGACGTTGTCGAATACTGCGCGCATCGCTTCAACGGCTGCTCCATCAGCAGCCTTTCCGTCCCCTAGGCCTCTCCATTTCGAAGCTGCGACGGCTGCGGCTTCCGTGGCTTGGACGAAGTGGTCTGCCAAGTCTCTTGTAGCCATGAAGACCGGAATGGGTCTAGGCATTCAATCATGCGGGTCCGACTTGCTCTTTCTAAGCACACGGATTCCCTCGATCTGAGAGTTTGGATACTGTCCGTCTGAGTCCTTTTCGATTGGTTTTAGCATGTCCCATGCACATAGCAGAGCGGCGCTGACTCCACACAGGGCCTCCATCTCAACTCCAGTAGTCCAGTGTGTTCTGACGGAGATCGTGCAACGAAGCCCTGAGTTCTCAATCTTCCAGTCGACATCGCAGCCCTCGATTGGGATTGGATGACAATGAGGGAGTGCGCGAGGAGTCTCCTTGACTGCCTGAATTGCTGCGATGGTCGAAGCTTCTCTGACGTCCCCCTTCGGAGAGCGCCCGTTCGCGACGACATCAATTGAGGACTCTGAAAGTACCAAAAGTCCAGTTGCGACTGCTTCGCGTGCAACTACCGGCTTTGAGCCGATATCGACCATACCAGTCCAGACTTCATCGTCCATCTTTTCGTATGCGGGAGGTTCCGGCTTATAAGAAAAAATAGATACTGGGATACTGGGTTTTGAGATAATATCTGAATAGTACTCTACAATGTGGATTCATGGCCGAGGCTTTCCGAGACAGGGCGACGCCCGGTGCGGTGCCGGTGTTGTCATCCGGAATTAGCCATGATCGTCCAATCACGGACGCAATGGAACTCGGTGTAATCGATGATTTATGCGTAGGGTGCTCGTATTGCCTGATGGCTTGCAAGGATGATGCATTATTGGTAGAAGGATTGTGTGAGGTTATTCTCGAAAATTGTACTGACTGCTTGAGGTGCTTGCTTTGGTGCCCAACGGGGGCATTGGTTTACTCCTGAGGTGGATCGATGGCTGACAAACCGCAAGTTGTTGTAATTGGAGCAGGGGTAGGAGGTCTGACGTCTGCTGCGCTGATGGCGCAGTCGAGTAAGGTGGATGTTTCCGTCTATGAGAGAATGTCCTTCGCTGGAGGGAGATTTACTCAGCATGATCACGATGGGTATCAGATTCCAACTGGTGCAGTTCATATGATTCCTCATGGTAAGAAAGGGCCCTTTGCCGATCTTATTCTGGGTAAGCGAAACAAAGGTGGGCTCGATTTAGGTCGACATGGAGTTGAGTTTCTTCCTACCACCAAGTTCGCTTGTCAGATTAGAGAAGGAAAATTGTATCGGGCCAACTCTGCCTATGGCATCCTCCCCTGGTTTTCGGCTAAGGATGCCGTCAATTTACCCGGGCTCCTGATGAAGGGGGCCAAACAGCCTTGGGGGAACGAAACCGAGGATGGTAGAACGTGGTTGTCAAGACGCTTCTCTGACGAGTTCATCGATTTCCTCGATGCCTTCTCAAACTTCGCAATCAGTCTGCGATTCGACCAGATGCCAGCTTCAACTGTTGTTAGGATGCTGCAGAACTCATTCTGGAGTGACAGGCCTCATGTTCCCAAAGGAGGGTGCAAAGGTGTGATTGACGGATTGAGGAAGGACCTGCGTGAAAATGGTGCGCGAGTCAAGCTATCTCACGAGATTACCGAGATTCTTCCAGGAGACGCAGAAGAGTCGACTAAAGGCAACAGATTCTGCATAGGTGTGCGACGACGCGGGCGTGACGAAGGAGTGTGGATTGGTGCCGACTCGATTATCCACAACGGTGGTCACCCTAATCTGCTAAATGCTCTCTCTGACGAGTTCGAAGTAGCAAGTGGAATCAGAGAACAGGTGCGCGACACTCAGGCCGTAGGAGGAATTGGTTTCGCTTTCGCCCTAGATGATGATATCCCCCATCGAGGTAGCGGAGTGACCATGCTACCTGGATTGGACCGAGTTGGAGGATATGTCATCCCGACCTTCTCAGATTCTAGTCTTGCTCCCGAGGGGAAGCATCTGATGATAACTCACCAATATGTTCCAGACCCGACTGTCAAGTCTGAGATTGGAAAGGGCAGGGATGATTTGTACGAGGCGATTCCGTGGCTGTCAGACCACGCCGAGGAGATCTGTGTCCATTCGTACCATAGGAACTGGCCTTGTAATCGGGCTCCTCAGGGTGCGGAGTTACCTTCCGACATCGGTGTTGATGGAATCAGGCTGGTCGGAGACGGTATCAAGGGACATGGCTGGATGATGGTTGAGGGAATCGCATCTAACGTGCCAGAAGCTGTGGCGGCATCGATGCGGCCTGATTAGCCCAGCCCAGCCTTCCAAATCTCTCCGTCTGACCTAACTTCCTTTTTCCACAGTGGGGCTTGTCGCTTGAGCTCGTCAATCAGCCAACTACAGGCCTCGAAGCCCTCGGCTCTGTGAGGTGAGGCGACGTGTATGCAAACAATCGGTTCGCCAGGACTTACTGAACCTGTGCGGTGAGCCAATAATACTGAGTTGACTCCGAACTGTTCTACAGCCTGCTCGGCTAGATTATTCAATACATCAGGGAGTTTCTCTTCCCAAGATTCGAATTCTAGTCTTTCAACGGTGATTCCTCCATCTTCTCCGCGAGTCAGGCCGACGAAACTGACCATGCTGCCGCAGCCCTCCACCTCGAGTTCTTGCCGCAGTCGATCTGGGTCTAATTGCTCAGGTTCGACTAGGACCCGGACGCGTGGCATGTCTCTCCATGCGGGTGCTGCGCTTGAACGCCACGCAAGACCCAACCGTTCAAGCAGGGGTGAATGCTCGCGGGAGCATGGGTAAGGAGCCTGTGCACATTCTGGGTGCTGGGCTTTCCGGGCTAGCTGCGGCTACCTATCTGGCCAAGTCAGGCAGGGAGGTCCATGTACACGAGATTAGAAGTGATAGTGGGGCTCGCTTTGATGGTGATTTCCAAGGTATCGAGAATTGGACCAGTAGCGAATCGGACTTCTTCGAAGAGATGAGAGAGTGGGGATTCAATCCTGACGAGTTCAAGTCCAACGATTTCGACATTATCGATCTGATTCACCCAGACGACGAGATAACTAATCCGATTACTGACGGTGTCGCCTTCAGAGTGGTCGAGAGAGGTACTGATTCACATTGCATCGACCAGGGTTTCAAGCGGATGGCCACTGCTGCGGGCGCCACTATACACTATGGCACTCGGAGGGCGCCTGAAGACTGTCATATCGTCGCTGCCGGGCCTAAGGAATCCAGTGCAGTTGCTTTCGGTGAAATCTTTCATACCGACCACCCCAATCATGTCTCCTTCCAGCTCAATGACAAACTCGCCCCCGGTGCATACTCTTACCTCATCATCATCGACGGTATTGGGCTAATCTGCACCTGCCTGTGGCGTAAGCAGAAGCGTACCTCACGCTACCTCAATGAGACAATTGCATGGTACGAGCAGCACTACGAGCTCAATCGCAGACCCATCAAGAGAGTCGGGGGTAAAGGTGATTTCTCCTTGCCTGACAAGTATGTTCACGAGGGTCGCTACTACGTTGGCGAGGCAGGGGGGCTGCAGGACTTCATGTGGGGGTTCGGTATGCGCTATGCGGTCACCAGCGGAGTCTTTGCTGCTAAGGCTGTGCTAGGAGAATGCGACTACGAGACAGAGGTTCGTAAGCACCTTGTCCCACTCGTCCGAGCCAGTGCCATAAACCGCTTCTTGATGAATAGGGTTGGCGATAGAGGATTCAAGTTAGTCGCGAACCACTGGATGAGAGATCAGCGCAGGAAAGGTGACGGTCTTGCCTTCATGCGCTGGCTTTACTCTCCTGGGCCACTTCGACTAATGTTATGGCCAGTAGTTAGATTCGGTATGCTACGCCGTAAGCAATTGAAGGATGGTCGGATGGTTCGCAGGATGCCTTTCAGGAGCTCGTTCGCACGCGACTCGTGGGAGCCGAGCCCACGAGCCGAGGAAATTGCAGCTGAGTGGGAGTCGATTCGCAAGGGAGGAGGTTCGGTGTCCTTCGGTGAGAGCGACGCCTGAAAGGCGTCATTCGACTCCGTTTGGTTGATATGGCTCCTATGAGTGGCCTGCGCATGACAACTTGGCCGGAAATGCAGCCAATGCTGAACAACCTTGTGAACTACGGAGTGACGGAAAACGGAATCGCGGTCATCGAACTGTGCTCGGATTCCTCCGGCGGACCCCTTGTAGAGGGCAAGACGCCGGTAAACACCTACACTCATTCAATGATGAGAGATATCGACGAGGCTGTACTCAAGGCTCGCTTCGACGATGATGTCACCGTGATACTGCTGACTGGGTATGGAGAGAAGTTCTTCTCTGCAGGGGCCAGCATCAGCATGCTGGACTCAGTCAGTCCCGGATTCAAGTATTTCTTCTGCCTTCATGCCAACGAAACTCTCAGCAGACTCGAGCAGACCCCTAAGATCGTAATCGCCGCATTGAACGGTCACGCTGTTGGCGGCGGACTTGAGATTGCCATGGCGGCCGACATCCGAATCGGCCGTAAGGACTCGGGCCAAGTCGGACTTCCAGAGGTCTCCCTTGGAGTCCTCGCAGGAACCGGCGGTACTGCTAGGCTTTCACGCTTGGTGGGTAAGGCCAAGGCGATGGAAATCATGGTCACGGGACGCAAGTTCTCGTACGAGGAAGCTAAGGAGATGGACTTGGTACACGATGTCTGGGCAGGTAGCCTAGATGAGTTCCGTCAAGATGTGCTTGACTATGCCGGTCAGTTTACTCTGCCCTATGCTGCGAGTAAGGCGATTGGGAACATCAAACGAAGTGTGCAAAGTGGAATGGAGATTCCACTCGAATATCATCTCGCTCTCGAGAGAGAGTTGCAGTCCGATCTTTTCCAGAGCGCAGATGCCAAGAAGGG
>CAYYAH010000059.1:0-6981 GCA_964470075.1 uncultured Candidatus Poseidoniales archaeon | reverse complement strand
ACTACTCAGGTAAGGCAATCTCGAGCCGCTACCGAAGCCAATTCTACAGAATGAGGAAGTGGCAGAAGCGCTCTCGAGTCAGCAACGCCACAGAGAGAAACCTAGCCATGGCTCTGGCTGAGTTAGACCGTATGGCCAGCCGCCTCGATCTTCCAAAGTCGATTCGTGAGTCGGCTGCTGTGAACTACAAGAAAGCAGTCGAAGCGAGACTCATCCGCGGGCGCTCGATTGAAGGCGTCGCTGCTGCAAGCCTCTACGCTGCTTGCAGGCAGTGCAACAATCCTCGCACTCTCGATGAGATTGGAGAAGCTAGCAGGACCGGGCGCAAGGAGATTGGCCGAACCTACCGATTCATGGTTCGCGAACTCAAGATGAAAATCCCACCAACCAAGCCGGAGGATTACATACCCAGATTCTGCTCTGGTCTACACTTGGACGCGGAGGTCCAGTCGAAGGCTTACGAGCTAATCGCCGCAGCTCAGGAGAAGGAACTGACCAGTGGCCGTGGTCCAACCGGAATCGCCGCCTCGATTATCTACATCGCCAGCGTTCTTTGCGGCAAGCGCAGAACTCAACGTGAAGTCGCCGAGGTCGCTGGAGTTACTGAGGTTACAATCAGGAATCGCTACAAGGAACTGATTCAAAACCTCAACATCGAACTCGAAATTTGAGAGACAAAACGCTCACGAGCAACCGGTGGTTGAACCACAGTCATTGCACTTCAGGCAAGTGCCGTTGCGCACCATTTGGCTACTACCACAGTCATCACAGATGTCCCCGGTAAATCCCCTCTCACGGGCTGCCTGTATGGCAAGAGCCTCCTCGTCCTTTTCCTGGAGCGGGGCAATCGCTGCATCAAGCGTCATCTGAACTTCCATCTTCTCGCCCTCAGTCCTCATCACTCCAGCATCGGTCAACTCGGGCTTGCTGATTGAGAACTGATCGAAATCCTCTGCTGCTACGTGAGCCAAATCATCTCTTCCGGCGTACTCGATAGCGAGTTCTCTGAAAATCCAGTCCACTAGGCTTGAGGCCATCTTGACCCTTCCACTTCCTCCTTCGACCATACCACTAGGCTCGAACTTCTGGAAGGTAAATACCTTGATGAAAGCCTCCAGAGGGACGCCGTGTTGCAATGCAATCGATACCGCTATGGCGAACTGGTTGAGCATGGCTCTCCAAGCAGCCCCTTCCTTTGATGTCACTAGGATGATTTCTCCGAGTTTCCCATCAGGATACTCTCCAGTAATGAGCCTCACACTGTGACCACCGATTCTTGCCTTAGTAGAGGTCGCTCTCTTCTTGTCAGGCAGAGATCTTCTGGTAGCTACGAAGTCGACGAACGACTCAGCAACAGGCTGAGCCAATGGCTCAGGCACAGGCATAACTTCGACAACTTCCTGCACCATCTTTTGCTTGACTTCCTCCTCAGCAGATTCATCATCTTCGAGATCACTAGCATCAACCAACTGATTCATTAGTGGTTGTGAAAGTTTGGAACAGTCGCGATATACTGCACAGGCCTTGTTCATTGTAGTATGACTGAGGTTGTATGCCTCACGCACATCATCTACTGTTGAGTTAGATGGCATGTTGATGGTCTTGGAAATTGCTCCGGAGATGAATGGCTGAGCAGCAGCCATCATTTTCACATGTGCAGGCCAAGCGATAGACCTAGTGCCTTTAGCCCCACAAGGTGTAGCACAGTCGAATACCGCTAGATGCTCATCCTTGAGTCCAGGCGCTCCCTCGATGGTGAGATTGCCGAAGATGTAATCTTGAGCAGCTGCGATTTCCTCATGTGAAAATCCTAGGAATCCAAGTGTGTCAAAGAACGGATCCTCAAATTGCACATCACTCATCCCGAGCCTCCCTGTGCACACATCCTTACCCAGCAAGGAAGGGGCGAATGCTGAGCGTAGGTCGAAGACATCCGCTAGACTTCCTTCCACTGTGTCTAGATCGGCCTTACTGAAACCAGCATCCATTAGACGATCCATCGCGATGTGCGGGCATCCTCCAAGTCGCCCGGTGCCGATGATGTACTCCTCGATTGCCTTGCACTCACTATCGGAGTAGCCAAGTCTGCGCAGTGCACTTGGGACTCCCTTGTTTACAATCCTCAATGAACCTCCTCCTGCCAGAGTCTTGAATTGGACGAGAGAGAATTGCGGCTCGACACCTGTGGTATCTGCACCCATGATTAGGCCAATTGTACCGGTGGGAGCAATCACAGTAGTCTGAGCGTTCCTATATCCATGCTCTTCACCATCTCTGAGGGCTCGGTCCCAAGCCTCTCTTGCTGCCTCTAGCAAATCCTTCGGGCACTTGCTAGAGTTAATTCCCATTGGTGGGACGGTGAGATCCTCGTATTCCTCCACGGGAGCATCGTAAGCAGCTCTCCTGTGGTTTCTCATCACCCTGAGCATGTGCTCTGAATTCCTCTCATAGTCGGCGAATGGCCCCAAGACCGAAGCCATCTCGGCGCTGGTCGCGTAGGTCTCACCACACATTATCGAAGTGATGGCCCCACAGATTGCGTAAGCACGTTCGTCGTCGTAGGGAATTCCCATGTGCATCAGCAGCGAGCCAATGTTGCAGTAACCCAGACCTAGAGTTCTGTACTCGTAGGACTTGCGTGCAATCTCTTGAGAGGGGAACTGAGCCATCAGTACGCTGATTTCGAGAGTCATAGTCCACAATCTTACGCTATGTCTGAAATCATCAACCTGGAATGTCTGAGTGTCCTTGTCATAGTAGTGTAAGAGATTGATACTCGCTAGGTTGCATGCGGTATCGTCTAGGAACATATACTCTGAGCATGGATTGGACCCATTGATTCTCCCGCCCTCAGGGCAGGTGTGCCATTCGTTGATCGTGGTGTCAAACTGAACTCCTGGGTCAGCACATGCCCAAGCAGTGTAGGCGACCTTGTCCCAGAGGCTTCGAGCATCGAGAGTTTTGCAGGGCTCGGGTTCTCTGTTCTGAGCTCCGGCCTTATCTAGCTCTGTCCTCCAGTACAAGTTCCAGTCGGCTCCGTTGTTGACTGCTTCCATGAATCCGTTTGGAACGCGCACTGAGTTGTTGCTGTTCTGTCCTGAGACAGTGAGGTAAGCCTCGCCTTGCCAGTCGGCATCGAAGACCTCGAAGTCTACACCCTTCCATCCTTGTTTGGCGAGGTCGACAATTCTCTGAATATGAGGTTGAGGAACATGCTCCTTGATTGCACTCACCATGGCTCTGCGAAGTCCGAGATTTGTACTCTGGTTGAAACGGCCCTCACCGTCTTCATGCTCCCAGATTGCTTCCATCAGAGAGTTGGCGTGCTTCTGCAGAATGTTGCTACCAATAACGAGCGAGGATACCTTCTCTTCCTCACTGGACTTCCAATCAATGTACTCCTCGATGTCAGGATGGTCGAGATCGAGCGTCACCATCTTCGCGGCTCTTCGAGTAGTTCCACCCGACTTGATTGCGCCAGCAGCTCTGTCACCAATCTTCAGGAAGGACAGCAACCCGCTTGAGCTTCCTCCACCGGAGAGCGGCTCTCCAGCACCTCTGATTCTAGAAAAATTCGAGCCAGTGCCAGAGCCGTACTTGAACAACAAAGCCTCTCTGTTCCAAAGCCCCATTATCGACTCGGTTCCGCCGACTAGAGAATCGGATACTGACTGAATAAAGCAGGCGTGCGGCTGAGGATGCTCATACGCATTAGTTGAGTATTCCAACTCCGCTGTCTCGGGGTTGATGAACGAGTGCCCCTGAGCTGGACCCTCTATGCCGTATGCCCAGTGCAGGCCGGTGTTGAACCACTGGGGGCTGTTTGGCGCTGATCGCTGACTTGCAATCACATAGCACATCTCATCGAAGTACGCGCGGGCATCTGCCTCGCCGGCGAAGTATCCGTACTTCCAACCCCAGTAGGTCCAGGTCCCTGCGAGCCTCCGGAAGAGCTCTCTTCCATCGGTCTCCCCACCCATTCTCTCATCAGCCTCAAGCGTCTGAAGCTTCTCATGGTCCGGCTCACTTCGCTGTAGCCAGACTGGAACATCATCCTCTGACACCTTCCTCAGGTGCTTTGGAACTCCTGCCTTACGCAGGTATTTCTGAGCACAGACTTTGCCGGGAACTCCTGCGAATCCAGATGGCAGTTTCACACCCTCGATAGAGTCAGCCATCGACCCGTCGGGGTTCCTAATCTCGACATCCATCTCAATCCATTCGAACGCATCGAACGGATCATCACCGGAGGTGGTGAATCTCCTCTCAACGACCATCCCGGTTTCCGCATCACCAGTTCCGACATCGCTCTCGACTCTAGTCTGCATTCAATTCCTCCCAATTTGCGCTCGCCTTTTCACCTTGCGCGACGCAAGGGATTCCGTCTTCTGGATGGGGGGTGTTTAATGATTGAGGATGAGAGAGGTTTGACAGCCGACGAAATCACAAAATCTTACCATTCGACAAACCGACTAAATTGTTAGATTCCTCAGGAATTCATCTCTAAAGTCCAGTCGAGTGTTGCCCCCGATTTAGTAATCATAATACCAACGCTACAGAGCTTCTCGTGACTGTTCTCTATGATTCTACGAACCAGCTTCTCAGGGACATCTCCTCTCACGACATATCTCATATTGACGCTGGTGAATATCTTCGGACTCTCCGGTGCCCTCTCGGCTTCAATTTCCACAGTCAACTCTTCGAGGTTATCCACTCGGTCCTTCAGCCCTCCAACGACATCTATCATCGAACAGGCGGCATGGCCGTGCAACACCATCTCCATTGGACTGGGAGACGACTCGTCATAGATGTTGAATCGCTTTCCTCCAGATGTGGTTCCGACATAACCATCGTCATGGGTCCAACTGACTTCGCCCTTCATACACCCCGACTTGGGCCATCACGCTTGAAGGGTTGTCTTGAAAGAGGGGGGGCAGGTCGCCGGTATGAGAGAGATGGCAGCAGGCAGTAGAATTTCGATGGTCGATGGACGACTAGAAGTCCCCGCTGACCCCGTCATTCACTACATTGAGGGAGATGGAATTGGGGTAGACATTACTCCCGTAATGATGGCGGTGGTAGATGCTGCAGTCGAACGCTCCTACGATGGTGAGCGTCAAATATGCTGGAGCGAGGTTCTAGCCGGACAGAAGGCGTTCAATGCCACAGGAGATTGGCTTCCCGAAGCCACCAAGCAGGCTATGCGAGAGGGATTGGTTTCAATCAAGGGTCCTTTGACCACACCCGTCGGTGGAGGTATCCGCAGCCTGAACGTAGCTCTCCGCCAACAACTCGACCTCTATGCGTGCGTGCGCCCCGTGCGTTGGTATGCCGGGACACCAAGCCCAGTCAGAGAACCCGGTGCGGTGGACATGATCATCTTCCGAGAGAATAGTGAGGATGTCTATGCGGGCATCGAGTGGGAGGCTGGTAGTGACGAGGTTCGCAAAGTCATCGACTTCCTGCATAGCGAGATGGGAGTCGACAAGATTCGATTCCCCGATACTAGCGGCATCGGCATCAAACCAATCAGCCAAGAGGGAACTGCCAGAATTGTCCGCGCAGCCATCAACCACGCTATAGACAGCGACAGTGACAGCGTCACTTTGGTTCACAAGGGCAACATCATGAAATTCACAGAAGGAGGATTCCGTGACTGGGGCTACCAACTAGCTAAGGACGAATTCGGAGCAACTGAGTTGGATGGTGGTCCTTGGTGCACCCTGACTAATCCTAATACCGGTTCTACAATCACCATCAAGGATGTAATCGCGGACGCGATGCTCCAGCAGGTACTGACTCGCCCTCGCGAGTACGGCGTGCTGACCACGATGAACCTCAATGGCGACTACATCTCTGACGCACTTGCAGCCCAGGTGGGCGGCATCGGCATCGCTCCAGGAGCCAACATCAACTACGACACGGGTGTTGCTATCTTTGAGGCCACCCACGGCACTGCCCCGAAGTACGCCGGTCAGGACAAGGTCAACCCAGGAAGTCTAATTCTTTCAGCAGAGATGATGCTGAGGCACATCGGCTGGATTGAGGCCGCCGATCTCATCGTGAAGGGCATGGAAGGAGCAATCAGTGCAGGAACCGTAACCTATGACTTCGAGCGGCTGATGGACGATGCTACTCTGCTGAAGTGCAGTGAATTCGGTACCGCTATTATCGCACATATGTGAGTTGAATCCATGGATTTCTCTTCACTCAATCTGTGTCAGCCTTTGCAGGATGCTCTTGATGAGATTGGGTATGTCTCGCCGACGCCGATTCAAGCCCAAGCAATCCCCGACCTGATTGAGGGCCGTGATATGCTCGGTTGTGCCCAAACTGGCACAGGAAAGACCGCAGCATTCGCCCTACCAATTCTCAATGCTATGACTCAAAATTCACAGGACGAACCGCGCCGCATCCGCACTCTGATCATGTGCCCAACACGCGAGCTTGCAGCCCAGATTAACTACAATATCGAGCAATACGCTCGATACCTCGATATCCGCTCTATGGCTATGTTTGGTGGAGTATCGCAACGACCTCAGGAAAGGAAGCTACGTCACGGTGTTGACATCTTGGTAGCCACCCCCGGTCGCTTGCTTGACCTCATCTCGCAGGGGCATGTTGACCTCTCCCATGTGCGATTCCTTGTTCTCGACGAGGCCGACCGAATGCTCGACATGGGTTTCATCCGAGACATTCGTAAAATTCTAGCACAAATCCCAAAGAAACGCCAGAGTCTACTGTTCAGTGCCACAATACCTCCCTCGATTGTCGATTTGTCTAACGATATGCTCCACAACCCAGTAAGTGTCTCAATCACCCCTGAATCGACTACCGTAGAGGCCATTGAACAATCTCTTATGTTTGTCATGAGGAGTGATAAGCGAGGTCTATTGACTTACATTATCGAAGAAGAGAGCCCCGAAAAGGTGCTTGTATTCTGTCGCACTAAACATGGTTGTAATCGCATTTCTAGACAAC
>CAYYAH010000058.1:0-7080 GCA_964470075.1 uncultured Candidatus Poseidoniales archaeon | reverse complement strand
TTCGAGTCCGACTGGAGACTTTCAAGCCATCCTAAGTGAGTAGTCCATAGGGATGATTGTACAATAATATTCTAATTGCGACAATAGTATCAATCGACACGGTTCTGACTCAGTCAGTGTATGATATTCAGAAGCATTCATTTATCCAATCAAAGCCCTGACGGCCGTACAGTGAGTGAAAATGCCAGAAATTCAGTACATACAGGATAGTATGGATACCGAGGAACTCCTCGAAAACCTATCCGCACCTGTTAGAAACTGGTTCAAGGAAAAATTCCCTGATTTCACTGATCCGCAGAAAATTGCTATCCCTCGTATCATGAATGGAGAACATCTTCTACTCTGTTCTCCAACTGGTTCAGGTAAGACTCTGACCGCATTCCTATCGATAATTGATGACTTAGTGAGGAAATCATTGGACGGAACACTCAGTGACGCTGTCCAATGTATTTACATCTCCCCAATCAAAGCTCTTGCAAATGACATCCAGAAGAATCTAATCGGGCCGCTTACTGAAATCAAGGAGAGATTTCTCCCTAGTAGGGCTAAGGACATTAAGGTGGGTCTGAGGACTGGAGACACTCCTCAGAAGGAAAGAGAGAGGATGCTCAAAAAACCCCCTCACATCCTAATCACCACTCCTGAATCTTTGGGTCTTTCACTCGCTTCCAAGAGATTTAGGCCACTACTACAAGAGTTACGCTGGATAATAATAGACGAAATGCATTCACTGGTGCCAACAAAGAGAGGAACTCATCTTTCTTTGTCGATGGCGCTGATGGATACAGTTGTACCAACAAATGTCCAAAGAATTGGTATCAGCGCCACCATGGAACCACTAGAGTCTGTGGCAGAATATCTAGTGGCGAGTGATTCGCGCGAAAGTGATTTAGAGCCACAGAGCGTATCTATAGCGAAAATCTCTGGTTCTCGCGAACTAGATTTGGATATCACTTTGCCAACAGCTAGATTCTCTTCAACTCCTGTAAAGGAAATCCTTGATCACAATATAGACCGCATCAAGGAACTAGTTGAGGCTCATACGACTACTTTGGTATTCGTGAATACCAGAAATATGACTGAGACTGTTGTTCAGCGACTAAAAATTGCAGGATTGGAAGGTGTGGAAGGCCATCACGGTTCGATGGATAAGGCAATCAGACTAGATGTCGAAAATCGACTAAAAAATGGCCTCCTGAGGGCTGTCGTTTCCTCATCCAGTCTTGAGATGGGAATAGATATCGGATCTGTCGACTTGGTCATTCAGGTAGGGTCACCAGGCTCGATTTCTACAGCACTACAGAGGATAGGTAGAGCGGGCCACCATGTTGGGGGAGTGCCCAGGGCTCGTTTTCTACCTACATCACCTCATGATTTACTTGAGCTCGCTTCTCTTCAGAATGCTATATTGCAGGGTTCTATGGACTTACTCAAGTTCCCCGAGAATTGTCTCGATGTTCTCGCCCAATTCGCCATTGGACTTTCCATAATCCGAGAGTGGGATATCGACGAGGGATACGAACTCGTAACTTCGTCGTGGCCTTATAGATCGTTACCTTATGATGATTATATTGAGGTCCTCGACTTACTCGACGAAGAGCGTAGGATTTGGGTTGACTGGGAGGAAAATCGCTTCGGAAAGCGCGGATTTGCTCAGATGATTTATTACACTAACATCGGCACTATAGCACCAGATAACAACTACCTAGTTTTCACGTCCGATGGAACTCTCGTTGGGCAACTTTCATCTTCATTCGTATCAAGTCTGAGGAACGGAGATGTTTTCTTGCTAGGAGGTTCAACTTACAGAGTCTCCAGTGTCATTGGAACCCGGGTGAACGTATCATCAGCTACTGGATATAGGCCCACAATCCCATCATGGACTGGCGAGGCTAATAGCAGAACCTTCGAGCTCAGCCAAGAGGTACTTTCGTTACTTGGGCATGTTTCTGTTAGGCAGCGCTTGGAGGATGACTCCAGAAAGATACTGACCGATGTGATCGGCCTAAACGCACCCGTGGCTAGTGCTCTATCAGAATTCTTCGAAGAACAAGGTGCGATGACGTTCCAAGTACCTTCACTAGACCGAATTCTAGTCGAGCAGATAGAAGGGCCACTACCCACCTATATTGTCACTACATGCCGAGGTCGTGCATTTAACATGGCTCTCGGTTACCTATTCGCAGGAATCGCAGCAGAGGATAATGTGCTCGTGCATGAGATCTCATTCGATGAGAATGGATTCTTAATCAAGCTCAGCCATGAAGTTGAGATTTCACGGATCCCACAAGTCTTCCGAATAGGTGACAGCATTGAAACTCTCAAGAGATATCTGCTAGACTCCCAATTGTTCGCAAAGCGATTCAGAGAAGTCTCTTCTAGAAGCATGCTCAATCCGCGTCGTATAGGTGGCGATGAAGTCAGCCCCAAACAATTCCAACAGAAGGCAGAACGTATCATGCAGAAGCATCGCAAAATGGACGATTCTGTGATTGTTCGTGAAGTCGTCAATGAGATTCTACACACCGACTTGGATATGCGACAATTGGATGATTTCATGTCAAGAATGGATTCAGAGGATGTCCGCATCGTCCATCGTAGAGTCAAGATGCCCTCTCCATTGGGAATGACTCTGTTCATGTCCTCTTTCGAGGACCTTCTTTCGTTGAGAACTCGAGCTTATTTGATTAAGGATGTTGACCCAGAAATTCTCCGTCGATTGTTAGGCGCTAGATCTCTTGCAACAGAATTGGATGAGGAGAAGCTTGCTGAATACTATCAGTCCAAAGTCTCGGTTCCCACTAATGCTAACGGCCTACTAAGACTGATGGACATGGGCGGTGGCTTAGAGCCAGGATTGACTAATCCACTCTACAATGACAAATTGAGTGCGATTGAGGAAGAGGAAATCCGTGCTTGGGTATACGAGTTGGCTGAAAGAGGTCTAATCACCAAGATTCGTAATACTGGCCACGAGCAGATTGATGGGAAGTGGTTCTCAAGTCGTATGGCAGATGTCCATGGTACTCTGGGTTGTCTTGCTGTGGCAGGGGCAGCTGAGATGGATGATTTGAAAGATCTCTATACTGGTGGATTAAACTTCGAGAAAGGAGTGGATTTTACTACAGGAAAGCCTGCTAAATGGAAGCAGACTAATCTTTCCGACCCACTGGACTGTCTGCGTCTGAAACTACTCGATATGTTAGGATCAGAGGGCCCTCAGACCTCAGATACAATCTGCGCGCGATTACCATTCCCACAATCTCAAGTCGAATCTGTTCTGCAGGAATTGGAGATGCGGAATCTTGTCTCCATCGGCTTCTTCAAGCAGACCGAGGAGGGAGAATACATCCTGAGGATGGACGAGTATCGAATAACCGGAGGTAGTATTGACGTAGTCGATTATAGGACTCTCCAAACTTTACTTCTCAACAAGTCGTTCACTAAGCATGATGAGCCGGCTGAAGCAATTCGCTCATCAATTCTGATTCAGCGAAGGGATGAGTTATTCCATAGGGTCAGAAACTACAGGTTCAGAGACTGGAAGGATATCAAGCATGATTCTGACGTGGTCAATGGAAGGTTGCTGCACAACAGAGTCGGATACACTCTCAAAAGCATGATTCCAATACTAACCGGACTTCGCAGCGAACCATGGCTCGGCGACTTAGAACAAGAACTGCTCGGTAAGATTGACGATGGAGGAGTAACTAGGGCAGAATTACTCGCTGATTATCCTAAGGGTAAGGAGCACGCGCATTTACAACGTAGCCTAAAGGGGGCAATAAATAATCTAGAGAGACAGTTGGTTGTGTACAAGCAGTACCAAGAAGTTCCCAATAGAAAACGTTCTCTGGCAACTTTCCATAAGGTCCACGGAGTCATTGATCCGCTACCATTCGAAGATGCCCTAGTTGAACTGATCAATAAAATCGGTCCAATCAGACTCCACACACTGAGATTTTTCGTCAGCCGTCCAGTAGAGGAATTGGCCGACACTCTTCGACATCTAGAGGATTTGGATCGAATCCAGAGGGTCGTCGCTCTGCAGCCCGATCCCACTGACTACTATGCTTCTCAAGAGGATGCCGAGGCATTGATTTCACCCCTCCCTGAAGATCGGAAAATGAGAATTCTTTCTCAGTCCGACCCTTTCTGTAGTCGATTCATCAATGAGATTCGCTTGATTCTCAAGCAGGGCTGGTATCATCCCGTCTTCAAGGGAGTAGACCCAATAGGAAGAATCCTGATGTTTGTAGTAAATGACTATCTTGAAATCAAGGATATCAACATCCCCCACTCCTATTTAGATGAGTTCAAGGATGCGTTTTCTGAGTTACTCGAGAACTATCGGGATCGACTAGTGGATGTTTCCGTTCTTCATGCATTTAACGGCGTCCCAGTACACGACTGCGATGAAAATATCCAGGCCATACTGAGTGAACTTGGATTCTCATCGATGGGCGATGGGGAGCGATACATCAGAGGAGGGGTGGTTGAGCCACGTTCTAGAAGAGAAGTCTACAGGATGTTATTCAATCAACACAGAATGCATCAAGATAGTAGGTTCGAGAATGAGACAATGGCACTCGAGCACATGAACGAAGTCAGAGACGACTTCGCATTACGTGGTCGCTGTGAAATGTTCCGGGTAGATCTGCATTCTATGGCAGCAGCTCATCAATTACATCAGGGGACCAGCCTTAGGGGCCATCAAGTCTGGGCAAAATTCGCACATTTCCAACGATTGTTGACAATCCGCAACGTTGTGTCTTCAGAAGAAGACGAGGATATTCTACAGTTTTTCAGTGAGCACAACGATCCGTCTGTTTACATGGATAGGCATGCGATGAAGAGATCGGAATTCAGAAAACTCATCTCACCACTAGTAAGAAGTGGTCATCTAGTTCAGGACTATAGGGGTGGTTTCAAGACCGTCACACCACTTCCAGATGCCGACCTTTGGGAGGTCAAAAGTGACTACCTAAGACAGTTGGTCAGTCAGTATCCTGTAGTTTCACTCAAGCAGGTCGAAAGGCTTGCAGGCTCACCTTTCTCGGCTGAAGAGATTAGCGATGTGATGCATGAGTTCGAAGAGGATGGGACTCTAATCAAGGGATTCCTAGTGGATGATTTACAGGATATCTGCTGGGGTAGACAAGAGATGCTGGAAGAATCATCATCTCTGCGCAAGACCAGAGATTTGGTAGTTCCTCCTTCAGATAACCTGATTCACTATTTCGGAGGAGTTCTGAGAGAGAGATTCGCATTCGGCTCTGCTTACATGGTATTCCATAATGAAGAGCCGATTGCAGCATTCAAGGCCAATACTAGAGATGGAACAATCGAAATTACCGACTTCGTTGGAGATTCTGATCTAGAGAAAGAAGCACTCAGGGTGATGAAGGAATTTGCATGGGAGCACGATACCAAACTGACTGGTAAGTTGTACGAGAAACTACGTACTCGATAATCAACCACTAGACTTTCTAGGGCTCAAACCCTTAGGCAATAATCGAATTATGTGTCGATGCAACTCTGGCAATAGGTCAAACAGAGCCAGTGCCATCAGGAACATTGCGAACAGGCTAGCGGCCTTGGCAGCATAACTGTGGGCAAAGTCAAACATCTCAATACCCATGAACTTCCAATCCGGGTATGAATCAGTTAGCCAGACTATACCCGCATTACGGAATGTGTTCAGAACATGGATTGTAGGGATGGCAATCAGAAGTGCCCTTACTCTACGATTCCAATCGACTGTTCGTAATGCTACAATAGCGCCTACGAAGATAATCATCGATTGCAATCCAGAACAAGCGAGTATGAAACTCACACTAACTAGGGTACCATCAGAGTGCTCTAGAGGGACGAAGAACCCGTTGTCCCCAAGTGGCTCAGTTAAAATCCATCTATTTCCATCCCAATCTGATAGAGGGACCTCTCCCCCAGTGTGTAAATCTACCATCATCGGTCCCATTTGGTAGCTTCCTAGGCCAGCAAATTCCAACATGATCTCAGTATTCCAAGCAGTAGCATAGACTATTGCCATGTTCAGATTAGGAACACTGTATGCTATGAAATAGGGTATTACTGCCCAAACAACGCAACCACGGAACCAAACTAACGCCTCAGGCGCCTCATCCCAATTCCTAATCTCCCATGCACCTAGAGCAATACCTAGTGGCAATGCTCCCGCAGTCATCAAGACCAAAACAGGGTCTTGAATTTCGACATAGTATGCTGAATGCAAGTACAGGAATAAACCAATTGAAATCCATCCAAAAGCAGAGATGTAAGGGGCTTGACGCAATTCCTGGCGGTGAAAACCTACTGCTAAAGAGATCGCTCCTAACCCACAGATTAACAGTTTGAGGGCCGAATCAGTGACGCCTAAAGCGTCGGCCAAATGTTTGATTAGCAGCCCAAATGGCTCCTCCATGTACCGTTTCGAGTCATTAACCCGTAAATATGATGCCCTCCCCGGGGCAAGTGTGAGTGGTATGGGGTTCGACTTCAATGAGTTCGCAGATTCATATATCTCCGATTTGAAAGGAGCTTTAGATTCACTACCCAGAGCTCCCTTAGAAAAATTCTGGCAAATGGTAGGCCATGTGCACGAATCAGGAGCATGTATTCATTTCATCGGCAACGGAGGCAGTGCGGCAACTCCCTCGCACAGCGCTGGCGATTGGTCGAAGGAACTCTCAATCAGAACCATCTCGCATACAGATAATATCGCTTCAATGACCGCCTGGGCTAACGACACGGAATATAGCAATGTTTTCGTTGGCCAATTATCCACTTTCTTGTCCGAAGGCGACCTAGTGGTTGCATACAGTGGCTCGGGCTCATCTTCTAATGTCGTAAACGGCCTTAAATTCGCCAGCGAGAACGGTTGTCCAACCGTTGCTGTTACGGGTAATATCGGCGACTCTCAAGGTGGTCGAATCGCAGAAATCGCTGATGTGGCTATCGTCGCACCTACTGGATCGATGGAGAGAATAGAGGATATACAATTAGTAATCAACCACATCGTGAAGGAGGCCATCAAGGCTCACAAAGGGTTGTGATAACCTG
>CAYYAH010000057.1:0-7110 GCA_964470075.1 uncultured Candidatus Poseidoniales archaeon | reverse complement strand
TTCTCATCTTTCCAGTTTCCATTTCTAACCCTCCAGCACTACTGCTGTAACGAGTTCGTTCGCAGTTCCACGATACTTAACCTCGACCCTTAACGGTCACTCGCGCGCGTGAGGAGATAGTCGGGTTCAGGCCCAGTCGGAGGGGTCGAAATCGCGACCAAAACCGCCGGTTTCGTCAGTGTCTATGGTCGATGGTTCCTCTTGAGTTTGCGGGTGTTTTCGGTCTTGGCTATCTGCCTTCTTAGAAATCCAGTCATCTACGGGCCCCGGCTTGCCAATACCCGGGCCATAGCAGAATTTGATCTTGTGAATCAAAGCCAACTTAGAGAGCCATAGGTGGCGCATGGTGTGCATGAATTCGTTCTGAGTCAACCCATCGAACCATGTCGGGCGAGAGAGGTTGAATGCCTGTAGAGGGCCGGGTATGTCGTTTCTCTTCTTACCGACGTGAAGTACCCAATCCAAATCGGCCTGGGTAAGGTGTATCCTAGTCTCATGAAGCCATCCTTCCCATTCATCCGAAGCGTTTAGTGAATGGTCAGACATCTGATTCTGTTGGCCCTCATCCACTCGTGTGACTGTGTAGATTAGAACTAGATTTCTGTTCTTCGGGATAACCACATTGAACACGTGTCCTTGCTTAGTAGGGGGATATCTCACATGTAGGTGAAGTAGGGCTTGGTTATCCGAGACTTCTCTTGCTTCTAGGCGCTCGCTGTTCAGCCAATCCCTGATTGATTCGGAGGCCTCGCGCGAGTTCATGTCAATCACGAATAGACCGACCTATTTGAGAACGACGAGTTCAGAATCTATCTGCGTAATCAGTTGTTCTAGCCTACTACCTTGGGCTGAGTTGGCCAGATTGGTCCTTCTCTTTGCATCACCATAATCGACCCATAAGTCATAACCTCTCAAGAAAACCAAATTGGAGAAATGGAAGATGTCTGCCAGACTCGGATGTATGATAGGAAGAGAGAGGAGAACTAATACCAGTAACACTGGTTCAAGACCGAAGATGAAAAATCCTGCAATGAAAGAGATAAGCGGCCACATCAGGAGCGGTGAGAGAATTGCTCCAATCATATGGTGAGTTGTTCTAGCATCGATTCCCTCGTCGGAGCGATCGCCGGCATACCATCCTACTAACGCCTGCAATCCGGTCGATGGAATCGATATTGGTGAAGCTAGAGCCATCATTAGGACACCTAGAAGAGCGGAAGCAACTGAGTTTTCTTGACTTATTTTGCCCTCGGGGTTTAGGCTGCGCGCATCTAGATCATTTGAGTGTAGGATTTGTGCGGCTTCGCTTGCAGTATCCAATACTGAGTCGGGAACTGTGGAGTCCCTGACTTCACGAGCGGCGAGGACTTCTTCTTTGTAGGAGTCCAAACTCTTTCCATCTTGAATTGCTTGACGGTGGCCTAGGATGTGCCAGGCTCTGTAAGTCTCCCAATCCGGCGCGTCAGGAGTGATAGGTGCGAGTTTTTCGTACAGCTCCTCCTTGAGGGGGATTACATTCTCTGCTGGTGGTTCTATCCATTCACCCTCAGCTATTCTCCGGTGAGTCTCCTCATCTCCAACAAGAGGGATGGGTAGGGGCTCTCCGAACTCGACGTAGATATCCGTCCTGAACCAGTGATGACATCTGTAGTGAAGTCCGACAGGCTGAATCATTGGGTTGTCCAAGCCCCGATGGTGTGCTATGCTGGCTGCATTCAAGGTGAATCTCAGAGGGCCGGTTCGCAGGGCGTGCAGATGTGAGTCCTGATGCGACTTTCCTTCTGGCATGACAATGGCTGCGTGGCCTGATGCGATACAGTTGGCCATCGTCAGCATGCTTCTTTGATTGATCTTCGTAGCTAATTCCTTGTCTGCAAAACCGCCTTCAATCTCTGCCTTCCTAATTACCGGTTGAGAGCCCATTCTACGAGTTAGCCAGCCAATCACTGGCATGGTCATGATATCATGACGGCCTATGGAAATAATTCTGCGAGATTGGGATTTCATTATCGCCAGCGGGTCAACCAAACCATTGATGTGAATTGAAGCGTAGACTAATCCTCCCTCGTGCTTAGGCTCGTGGTCAATCTCAACTCTTCGGAATAGGTACGACCATGCCATATAGACTGCATTTGAGAGTAGGCTCCAGAACGGGCGGTTTCCTGGGTGTTTACCGCTGTGATCCCAAGGAACTTGTATGAGTTTCTGGGAGTTTATCCTCGTAGCGCTGCTGGACAGTGCCGGCAGAACATCCGGGGCTTCGTCGGCTTCGCTCACGTTGCTTGGGGAGGGGTTCAGGTTGAGAATACACCGGGTCAATCCAATAGTTCTCGGATGCTCTCAGCGAGGCTACTAGCTTCTTCATGATTGATTGTTCCATATTCCCAAAGAAAGGAATGAGTTGAATCTGGAAATCTTGGAATTATATGAATGTGGACATGGGCGACTGACATTCCGGCCTCATGACCATTATTTTGGATTAGGTTGTATGCAATCGCTCCGGTTGCTTTCATGACTCCGCGACATATTGCAGGAAGAGCACCACCAAGTGCTGAGGCGGATTCTGTACTTAGTTGATCGAAAGAGGGTGCTGGCTCTTTGGGAACAACTAGAGTGTGCCCTCTCGTTAATGGTTGAATGTCAAGAAATGCAATTACGTGTTCATCCTCGTACACTTTGTGACAAGGCAATTGACCGTTGATGATTTGTGTGAAGATACTTGGCACGTCTTGTGACATCCTAGTCCTCCGTACTCACAATCGCCTCGGCAAGGACCATCATTCCCTGAAGTCGGAGTGCGGTGGCCAGTTCGGTGTTCATTACACGTGAAATGTCTGTCAGGGATATCCCAGATCCGCGAAGGTTGGAGAGATCTTCGGCGGCCTTGGCGAGAGAGTTTTCGTCCCTGCTACCATTTACTGCAGACATGATGGATGTCAATGAATTCGAGACCCGGCTCACTGAATTTCCTGAGCCGGATGCTAAGTCATCAATCAGGACCTCGGCGGTCTTTGTTGCGGCTTTGATAGTTGAAGAGGAAGAGAAGCTAGCTTGGGTTGCCCAGCCTCCCGCGTGTTCGCCGGCGGACCTACCCCCGACTAGGTCTTCGAGGAGGATGTTTCCAGGGAGAAGTCCGGAACCGTGCATGCCGGTGTGGGCAGAACGTCCTGCAGCATACAACCCAGTGAACCACATACTGCCTTCATCAAAGGTCACCCTTCCGTGCTCATCGACTGGGGCGCCGCCTGTAGTATCGGCAACAGAAGAAGACAGGGGAATCACATCCATTGAGATGTCAATACCGGCCCTGTCCTTCACTCGGCGTGATGTCTGAGCAAACCACACCGCCGCCTCAGAGTCGAGAAAACGCAAGTCTAACACACACTGCTCACCGTCAATAACTGCTTCCGGGCCTACGTCCTCCCCGTCCTCTTTGCGTAGTCTACCTCCTGAGCCTAGAAGATCGAATGGAAGTTTCAAGTCGGTACCACTCATTGACAGAGCGTGTTTTGGTGTGTGTGCCATCCCGGCAAGGTCAACTCCTGCTTGAGCGGCTAGTGCGGCTCCTGAACCAGAGCCCTGTGATGTGTTCGACCATATCCCTTGGTGACCCTCGGTAGCTAGGATTACTGCCTTGGCTTGAATGCTGACCACCTTGCCGGCCATGAGATCGAATGCCACTATGCCCCTAACCTGCTGGTTATCCATGACTAGAGAGATGGGAATGATGTCAGTTCGCCTAGAAATTGATCTCTTAATTGCCTGCTCCTCGAGAATTCTGGTCACTTCTCGTAATGTGCTGTCGCCACATCCTGTCATCCTCGGCCTAGTGTGCCCTGGAGTTTCGGAAGCATGCGGAAGGCCCGCGTCGGTTCTTCGTAGAATTAATCCCCACTTCTCTAGTTCTGCCAAAGTTGAAACTGCTTGGGAGCAGATTCTTGAGGCGGCCTTCTCGTTGACGCTTTCACCTCCAGCAGCTATAGTGTCCTCGAGGTGAACGGATGAATCGGTTTCTTCGATAGAAACGGCTAGGCCTGCGGTTGGTGCAGCACCAGATGCTGCTCCTGTGCCATATGAATCAATCATCACAGGAGATGAGCCGGCATCGGCTGAAGCAATAGCAGCCCGGAGAGCAGCCGGTCCTCCGCCGACTACAACTACATCCCACGACTCCATGTTGGTGCTACGAATGGAATTACTGTCATGAACGTGACGCTCGGGACTTCGTCCCGAAAAATATCAGTCAGACATTGAAAGCGCAAGCCTTCTGACTGAGGAGGAGGCTTCGGCCATTCGCTGAGCGGCACTCTCCTGTTGGGCATTGGGGGACAGTGTGGTCTTCACAACCATAGCTGAAAGCGTCTCTCCGCGCTCGCCCTTGAGAGTGACTTGGACGGGGTGTGGGCCTCGGCTGGTATCGGGCCATGCTAGACCTATCCACAGCACGGTGGCGTCGTCTAGTAGACGGCCTAGGGTCTCAACAGGGTCTGAAGCACCGTCTTGTCTGATTCTGCGTGATGGTTTGGTCTCGACACCAATTGTTTGTAGTGCGGGTTCTCCCTCTGCTGCGACGATGTCCATTTCTACATCTACAACAGCGCCGGTATTGTTGTGGAGTATTACAAACAGTTCTGCTTGGCCTTGAGAGCAGCGGGGCGGAATATCTAGATCTAGTCTCCACGGTGCTGAGCTCTGACTGGTCATCTCTCTTATTGCTGCGTCTTGCAACCTGTCAATCAGTCTGAACAGGCCCGGTTCCCATGCCTTAGTGTGAGCCAGTAGTGTGCGGAGTGATTTCAGATTAAACTTGTTTTGAGTATCGATTAATTGGTCTGTCGTTCGCACCTTGAAGACCTGTTTCGCCTCTGTTATCAAGCGTTCGTCGTCAAGCAAACCCTGGTCATTGAGATGTAGAGCCCTCAGGAGGTGTTCGATTGCGGAACCCGGTGTCTGGTCCTCTCTCACACTTTCTGTAAGTGCAATCTTCCACTCGTCCCACGCAGCGGCGGTCTCTGGGTCTAGATGTGCTACTATGAGGTCAGAGAGTGGCCTATCCAAGATGCTGTTGTGTAAAGTCGGGGCATGGAGAGACAGGAGAGGGAATGAATTAGAGCGCATCGGAATCGAATCATCTAGGAAAAATGAGTTCCACAAACAAAGACCACCCAATAGACTGGCTGAGACTAATAGCAAGGTGTCGAGAGTGGAGCCTCCTTCAAGCCTCCATACTGTAATAATTGATAGCAGTGCGATTGAAGAAGAGACAAGTCTGATTCTTTCACGTAGAAGTCTTTCACGTAAGGAATTGAGAATTCTCTCAACCCCGGGATAAGCATCCATCGTGCTCTTGCTTCCATCCCTTAGTTTGAGGCGATCACGGGCCGACATTTGAGAGAAGATTGCCGCGAGATTTGTCGGAATCAGTAGAATAGTGAGTGCTGCGAAAATCGTGATTGTCGTCTCATAGTAGGCATATGTCCAATCTGTTAAGAGAAGGCTTGCTGAGATGGGCGCTGCTGCAGAAAGAAGTACCCGTAGTGAGGAGCTTGGGCCAAATACTGAGAGTCTGGTCCAAAGTCGCCTTCCTGCGTCTCTGGCAGCGACTCTGCGGGATAGTGCTCGTTGGCGTGTGCTGCCGAACCTACCGGAGTCAGAATAGGGAGTTGGGAGGGTAGATTTGGGGTCCTCCATGGAGCAACGGAGAACGTTGGATGCTTGATGGCATCGGCTAGTTCTGGGGTGCTGGCGTGCAATTTTGTGAGCGTCACCTTTCTTGGGGAGTGGGTGCTGGCGTGGCCGGGCGCGTAGCATAGCCTGGATAATGCACCGGCCTCCTAAGCCGGGGACCGCGGGTTCGAATCCTGCCGCGTCCGCCACTAACCGAATGCGAGGCCGTGCTGGTTCCCAGCCCTAGCGACTTTGTGCAGGAACCTCTCAAACGGGACTCTGGCAAGTGAGGATCTTCTGAGTTGAACTTCGCATTCTGCTAGTGCGTCCAGCAACTCTTCACGCAGCTCATTCGGGAGAGATAGTCGACGGCCGACGAGGACGTCGTGAAGTTGGTGGACCACGTCGTCGGAATCTAATCCGTGATCGTTCATCATCCGATCTATTTCAGCAAGTGCTCCGGTGAGAATTCTCTTCTTGCGTCCACCTTGGTTCTCCCATCTCCATTCGACTACTCTGCCGCGTAGAGCCAATTCAATCAGGTGTCTGCCTGATTGCATGGTAGTGGACTGTACTAGTGTGTGGACTGCAGAGCGGTCATTAGCCAAGCCTCGTAAGTGTAACATCTCCAGTGTGAAGATGGCTTTGCGTAGGTTGCCCTCTGAGATGTATGCGATATCTTCGAGGACTCCTTCAGCGGTCTCGACTCCTTCTATGTGGGTCAACTCACTAAGGCACGAAAGGATTGTTTCACTCGTTGTGGAAGGAATCCTCACCATCTGTGTTCTGGAGCGTAGTGCATCTATTATCCGAGATGGTGCTCTAGCAACAAGAATGAATCTGGAAGCCTCTCCAACTGTCTCCATCATACGGCGCAAGTATGCCTGTCTGATAGATCCCAGATAGTCGGCATCCTCAATTACAATCAAGCGGCTAATCGGAAGTTTGCCTTCTGCAAAGATGTTCTCCGCGCCGGCCGGAGCCGTGCCACCTGGATCTGAGGAAGAAATGTCCCGATCGAATGCATCGAGACTTAGTCTGCCAGCTAGAGTGTCGGCAGAACCCGAACCTCCTGGTCGGAGGAATTCTTCGAAGGTATTCATCGCCCCTCTCTGTCTGACGAGATCTCTAGCCTGTAGGATATGAGTAGTTGATTTCCAACCTGGACCGAGTAGTTGACGGGCCACGAGGCGCCATGCTGCAGTTTTACCAACTCCAGAAGGACCTGTAATCAAGAAGTGCGGGGGGTCGGGGGATTGACTGGCAGAAGATATTGAATCCCTTACTGTCTCGGGCATGGCTAAGTCAGAGAAAGAGAGGGGTGCATGCGTGCTGAGCCAACCGGACACGTCCCTGCGTCGGAATGGCGGGTCTTGAAGGCCGCGCTGCTTACTCGGCCTTGAGTTCCTTGTAGCGGCCTTCCTTTCGGGGCTTTACGAAGAC
>CAYYAH010000056.1:4083-7135 GCA_964470075.1 uncultured Candidatus Poseidoniales archaeon | reverse complement strand
ATTGATTGTAGGCCCCCATTCAACAAATCTTTGCTCAATGATTCACATTCAGAAGACATCACTCTGTCGCCATCAAATGGAGTAGCATGTTTCCTAACCCAGTCAATGATTCTAGCCACACCAATGCCGGGTTGTTCTGTGATTCTATCGATAGCTTCGGCGGAACAGATGAACTCGTTCGCAAGTACCTGAGATAGTAATTGGCTTGACTTGAGTGAGCGGTACGTTCCAGTAGCGCCCATAGAGACATGATCTTCTTTACCCATACTAACTGCAACGTTTGAAGTGGTAGCAGAATTTGCAAGTAGATGTAATTCAGCTATACAAGCTGCTGCGACATATTGGATAATCATGTATCCACTTTCTAGACCCTCTGTCTGTGCTAGGAATGCTTTTTGTCCACTCCAGTTTGGATCAAGGACCTGATTGATTCTTCTCTCAGATATACTTGCCAATTCATGGCATGCTATGGCTATAGAATCACTAGCTAGTGCTAGGTTCTGACCGTGAAAATTCCCTCCACTAACCACGTCAATTGATCCATTATCAACGAATACTAATGGATTGTCCGTAGCACTGTTAATCTCTATCTCCAGCATCCTCCGTGTCTCAGTGATTAGATCGATAACAGGGCCATGGACTTGAGGTGCACATCTGAAACAATAAGCATCTTGAACGCGGTCGCAATCAGTATGGGATAAATTGATTTGAGAATGGCCGACAAATTGAGAAATCCTGGCAGCAGAAATGGATTGTCCCCTTTGTGGTCTGTTTTGGTGTATTCTAGCATCGAAAGGAGCGTGTGAACCCCTAATCGCTTCAACTGAGCAAGCTGCACTAGCATCAGCTCCCATGAGCAGCCTTTCCATATTAAGCAAGGTAATGGTAAGGTATGAGCACATCTGACTAGTTCCGTTGATTAGCGAAAGACCTTCTTTGGCTTGTAGTTTGAAGGAGTTTAGGCCGGCTTGTGATAACGCTATCTCACTAGATACTGTTTCCCATCCAGAATCAGATCTGACCATGCATTCACCTTCACCTATCAATGGCAATGACATATGTGACAGTGGCGCTAGGTCCCCTGATGCTCCCAGTGAACCAATTCTTGGCACTATTGGGGCAATTCCAGAATTTACCATATTTAGCAACATCAATACAATTTCAGGTCGTATTCCAGAAACTCCTTTTGCGAGTGAATTGGCACGAAAAACCATCATGAGTAGGACATGTTCAGGCTCCATAATTTCACCCACCCCGCAAGCATGACTTCGTATGAGATTGGTCTGCAAATCTTCTAGATCATCCCCATCAATGCGAATAGAAGACATTGCACCAAATCCGGTGTTAATGCCATAGACTACCTCATCAGAACGAATGATTTGTTCTACAGCTGAGCGCGAATCAGACATAGAGTTCCATGACTTGTCTGAGATGACGGCCTTTGCCTTGCCATATGACAAAGCAACTGCATCTTCCAGATTCAGTTGGTTGCCATCAATTACGACTTCGCGCACGAGATAGCGACGAGTGATGGCCAAATAGAGTCATCGAGACTTGAATATGCTGTCCAACACATCACTGTTAACGATATTAGGCATTGTAACTTTCAACCTATTATCTAATTCTACAGCTTGAGAAATGGTACTGATTGCACCTAGATTTCGTGCCCACGAGCGTCTTGCTAGTCCATTGATTACATCCCACGAGATCATCGACTCAATTCTTTTAGTCGAACCCTCACTTCCATCAATAAATAATCCAAAACCACCGTTGATGACTTCTCCCCAACCCACGCCTCCACCATTATGTAGACTAGTCCATGTAGCCCCGCGAAAAGAATCACCAACGAAATTGTGAACTGCCATGTCAGCGGTGAACATAGACCCATCCTGAATATTTGCAGTTTCTCGATATGGGCTATCAGTACCTCCTACATCATGATGGTCTCTTCCCAGAACTATTGGTGCACTGACTCTACCCTCAGCAATTGCACGATTGAATTCAACTGCAATCTTTGTGCGCCCCGTTTCGTCAGCATAGAGAATTCTGGCTTTACTGCCCACAACCAAGCCATGTTTTTCCGCTTCCACTATCCAGCGAATATTATCTTCATACTGTGTTTTAATGTCATCAGAGCAATTATTCGCCAATTCACGCAGTACATCAATTGCAATTTGATCAGTTACTCTGAGATCATCTTCATTTCCAGAAGTACAAACCCATCGGAAAGGGCCGAATCCATAATCAAAACACATTGGACCCATTATGTTCTCAACATATGAGGGGTATCGAAATGAACCGTCTTCTTGTAATACATCGGCCCCAGCCCTACTTGATTCGAGTAAGAATGCATTACCGTAGTCCCAGAATATTGTACCTCGATTACATAGGTGATTAATGCTATTTACATGCCTGCGCAAACTATTCTGAACCTCTGCTTTGAAACGAGTGGGGTTATCTCTGAGTAATTTCCTTCCGTCATCAAAACCAATTCCTGCAGGCATGTAACCACCCAACCAGGGGTTGTGAAGACTGGTTTGATCACTAGCTATGTCCGGAGTAATTTCACATTCAACAAGGTATTCTAGTAAGTCAACGATGTTTCCAAGATAACCAAGAGAAACAGCTTCTTTGTTTCCTATTGCAATTCTTGCCCGTGTCGACAACTCATCCAAATCTTCGTACAGTTCAGTCAACCAGCCCTGTGAGTGTCTCTTGTTAGCAGCTATAGGGTCAATCTCAGCGATAATGCAAACAGCTCCAGCAATAACAGCAGCCTTGGCTTGTGCCCCGGACATACCGCCAAGACCTGATGTTACATACAATACACCACCCAAATCATCTTGGCTAGACAAGTCTAGGTATTTCCTAGCGGCATTCAGTATGGTGATTGTAGTACCGTGGACTATTCCTTGTGGTCCGATATACATGTATGAGCCAGCCGTCATTTGGCCGTATTGAGAAACTCCTAGTGCATTCATTCGTTCATAATCATCCTGTGAAGAATAATTTGGTATTACCATACCATTTGTGACTACTGCCATTGGCGCTA
>CAYYAH010000056.1:0-3983 GCA_964470075.1 uncultured Candidatus Poseidoniales archaeon | reverse complement strand
TAATCTGGCCTGAATCTGTGCATGTAGATATGTCCAAACTGTACTAATTCATTGAGAAATTCAGGTGCTAATACTTCGTGCCATTCAGTAGGGAAGTACCTAAGTGCATTTTGAATTGCTAATCGCATTTCTGAATTATCCAAAACCTGAGGGCGACTGGGGGCATGTGGTACTGAGTGATCCAATGGTTTACTGGGAGGTAAATCGGCCGGTATTCCCACTGAATAATCAATCAAAATATCACCAACCTAGTCGTTCTGTGTATATGGCGCGTAATTCATTCATCATCTCTCCACACTGTGAAATCGCATTCTCACATTCACTATCTATACTATCTACATCATCGCCATTGATGTAGTCCGTATTGATTCTGATATTCATCTGTGCAATGTTTGCTGCTGTTTGTGCAAGTTCACAAGATGCTGCTAGATCAGTAAGAGCATTGGAATTACAAACACGTGATAGAACCAATAATTGCTTCAATAATTCATGCGAAGCTCGGACTGTTTCAAGAGGTGCTAGAGCAGCCTCTATGGTAGCTTTTCGAATAGCATCTGAACGCTCAGTTGAATCACCATCGCCCTTTGGAATTCGATAGGACGCCATGACTGCTTCAAAGGCAGCAGCATCCTTCTCGGCAAGAGTAACAGATTCATTGATTCGCGCATGTGATTCGTCAACTATCTGATTGGCAATTTCGTGCCCGTCTGACCACTTGTCACTCTTTAGAGTTAGACGGGACACCATAGCAGCTAGTGAGTGGGCATGGGCAAGACTAAGGGCAGCTACTGAACCTCCGCCTGGAGTAGGAGAAGATGATGAAATTGAGCTTAATACCTCTATGTATCCATCATTCATACTATCTCTCCAGTATTGCCCATTCGATGATATTCGTTTTGGGATCAAACTCATCTAAAGCATCAAGCATTAACCCCTCAATAGCATGATTAACCACAGTTTCATCATCTACTTCTCTGGTGCTGTAATGATATCCCGCATCTAGCATAGCTTTCAGGGGTACTAAACCAACCAACTCACCAGCTACTATGGACAGGTTGATCTTGGCTGCTTCAATTCGTATGGCTTCTGTAACATGATATAATCCGGTTATATTGTAGTCGAGTAGATTCATTGAAACTTGCGCAGTAGAATCGTCATACATCCAACCCGCGGCTTGTAAGTGTTTGAAAATACCAGGATTTCTCAAAGGTTTGCCATCTTTTCCACGTACTGTGTTACCGTCATTATCTTTCACAATATATCCACTAGTTCGTATCTTGGAGGCAATTGAATTTGCCAATGTTTTATCATTTGTATTCAAATTTACATTGTAGGCAATCAACAAACTTCTGGCTCCAGTAGCTGTGACACCCATGGTAGGCATGAACTGGGCAGGTCCGTAATCAGGAATCCATTCTTCTGAGGTAATCTTCTTTGCTATACCCTCGTACTCACCCTTTCTAATATCTGGTAAACGGACTCTTTGCTCAGTAGTTGCCGAGTTGGCATAGAGATATACTGGTAATGAGAATTCTTGGGATACGGCAATTGCATATTTGTGAGATAAATCAACGCACTCGGCCATTGTAAGGCCACTAATTGGAATAAATGGTACAACATCTACTGCTCCCATTCTTGCGTGCTCACCAGTATGATTCCTCATATCGATTAGATCTAATGCTATGCCAGTACATTCGATTACTGTATCCAATACTGCCTCAGGCTCACCTACCATGGTGACCACTGTACGATTGAAGTCGGCACCCATATCAATATCAAGTAGTGAAACAGCATTATTGTCAATGATTGGTTGAATAATTGAATCAATCACTGATTTATCTCTACCTTCACTAAAGTTTGGCACACACTCGACCAAAGGCTGAGCCATGGTGCGTGGTCCTAGCGCCGACTGATGAGCATTGCTGATTAGCCATAAAGCCCATCTGGAGAATCAGCTCCAGACTCTCTATTTTCACGAACCTTAGACATTGCATTAGAAAAATCACTCTCACGACAAGAATCTCTACCGTCTGAAATAGCACTGATTGCAGCTTCAGTGACAACAGACTTGATTTCCGCACCACTAAAACCTTCAGAAGAAATTGCTAGTTTCCTAGAGTCAATTTTGTCTTTCTTAGGTAGATTATTACAATACACATCATATATACTCTCACGGGCTTCAACATTGGGCAAATCGATTTTGATTATTCTGTCAAATCTTCCTGGCCTCAATAGAGCTGGATCTAGCAACTCTGGACGATTTGTTGCAGCGATAATTTTGACATCATCCAACGCATCAAAACCATCCAATTCGGCTAATAGTTGCATCAGTGTTCTCTGAACTTCTCGATCCCCTGATGTTGCTACATCAAGCCTTTTTGATCCAATAGAATCAATTTCATCTATGAAAATTATTGCTGGAGCACGGTCCCTGGCTAAGTCGAATAATTCTCTGACAATTCGTCCACCTTCGCCAATGTATTTCTGTGCTAATTCGGATCCAACTAATCCCAGGAAAGTGACATTTGTTGAGTTAGCGATTGCTTTAGCCATGGCTGTTTTTCCTGTTCCGGGTGGGCCTGTAATCAACACACCTTTGGGAGGGTTAATTCCGAAGTCCCTAAAGGCATCAGGCCGATTCAATGGCAACTCAATAGATTCTCGTAATAGTCTGATTTGTTTGTCTAATCCACCAAGATCGTTGAACGTATTTTCTGGCCTTTCAATAATCTCTGCGCTAGTGACAATAGGATCCCACGAATCACTCAAAACATCGATTATTGAGAGTGAATCTTGATTCAGTGCTACCCGAGCTCCAGGTTTGATTTTGTCTTCATCAATCCTACTGTTAACTGAAACCATGAAAACAGTGCCGTTTGAACTTCGAACTACTGCTTTACCATCTACTCTATCCTGAATATGCCCCACTACAAATGGTGGCTTACGTAAAGAACGGACTTCTTCATCCAATGAATTTAGCCTCTTCTTTAATCTAGCACATTCATTCTCTAGGAATAATTTTTCAGTTAACAATTGCTGGGCATTGCTAGACAATTCCTTGTATTCACTACGAAGTTTGGACATTGGATCAGGGCTAAAATTATCTTTCCGAGGTGAATCCTCTGCCTCAGCCATATACCTGTTTACAGCTTCTGCATTATTGATGCTTCCTTCCCTAAGAGTAATCCGATACTGCCCCCTGTGAGTCCCATGGCAGTCTGCGAACTATGTGGTGCAGAAGGCGTTTCAACAAAACGAGGTTTGGTCTCAAATGTCACCTTAGATGTGTGTTCAAAGTGTATAGAATCATTGGGTATTGAAATACATTCATCTCCATTTGAAAATAGAACTAGAAATTCTACAAAGACGCCCTCTCGTACTGTTAATACCCGAAAGGATGCAGAGTTGTCCAATGATTTTCATCTAAGACTCAGAAACGCTCGCGAATCCAAGGGATGGAGTCAGAAGGAGTTAGCAAATAGAATGAATGTTAGAATCAATTCAATTCAGAAAGCAGAGTTGGGAACTAGACCTACTGATAATCTAATAAATAAATTAGAGAAGATTTTGGACGTTAATCTGAGAGAGTCTCCTGATGCTGGTAGAGATTCTATGGTGTCGCGCACATCTTCCAGGGGGATGACAATTGCCGATGCTTTAGATGAATTCTTACAGCAGGGTGATTGAATGGAAGATGTACCCATTCATATCATCCATCTCGACCAAGACGACCCCAAGAAGTGTACGGCTAGAATGATTTCATCAGTAGGATTAGCTAACCTCCATTTTGATACATTCGGGGCCCCATCCAGAGGAATATTACTAGATCCTACTAGTGGTACTATTCAGGGTCCCGATGAACGTAGAATAATCGACATGGGTGGCTCAGTGGTTGCTCTTGATTGTTCATGGAAACAAATTGTTCCATCTATTGAATCAATAACTGATAGGACAAGTTTAGTTTCCCGCACATTGCCTGTTTT
>CAYYAH010000055.1:0-7354 GCA_964470075.1 uncultured Candidatus Poseidoniales archaeon | reverse complement strand
AGTCTGCTGAGAGGGCTGCAGAAGACGGCGATGAGCCACTAGCTAAGATCGTGGACTGGGGAATAGTCGGACTCGATCCTTCAATCATGGCTTACGGGCCAGTGCCTAGCAGCAGACTGGCACTGGAGCGAGCAGGCCTAGGAATCGAGGATATCGACAGGTGGGAAATAAACGAAGCATTCTCGGGCCAAGCAGTAGCTTGCATACAGGAACTAGGCCTAGATGTTGACAAGGTCAATGTCAACGGAGGTGCAGTCGGCCTAGGACATCCGCTCGCTGCGACCGGTACCAGACTCACTCTCACTCTGGCTCACGAACTCAAGCGAAGTGGCGGCAAGTACGGTGTTGCGACAGCGTGCATCGGTGGCGGACAGGGAATCGCGGTAATTATCGAGTCAATTTGACGGATTTTTCCTCATATTGCGCCGTAGGAGGGATTATCCCTTATTGTTCATAGCAGAGAATGATAACATGGCAGAGCACGTGGTAACCAAGCACATCAAAGGAACAGGACACCCAAACGCAAAAAGAAGTCTTCTGAAGACTGTAGTTTGGAGGGTTATAGCTACGACTGATACATTCATTCTAGCATTTTTCTTCGCCTCCCATTTAGACTTACCTTCTGATACTGTGGTCGAACTTGCAGCTTCGATAGCCGGATTCGAGGTATTAACCAAGATGATACTCTATTTCCTCCATGAAAGAGCATGGAGCCGAATCGATTGGGGCTTAGAGGATGTCGATGTGGATGAAAAGGAACTGAAACTTCAACCGATTCATTGATGGCAGTCCGACCTTACTATGGAAATCCCACGATGACCCTTTTAGGGACCGTCGGTATTATTTGTCAGATGCAAAGGGCGCCCTTCCAGTTAACATGGGGCAGACGCGTAAGCGGACTTTGATCAAGGCGACGACTTGGAGGGCCATTGCTTCTCTGACCGGTGCAGCCATCGTCGTAGCGATGACAGGACATTTGGAGCATGGGGGGACTTTCCTCGCTGCCGATGTATCTCTCAAGATGGTTTTCTACTACATGCATGAGAGGGGCTGGGATGCCATTTCATGGGGCGTCCTAGCCGATTAATCGTCGATATACCAGTGCCTCTTCTTCGGAGACAGTGGGCGTTTCATCCATAGCGGGCGACGCTCCCCTCGAGGATGAGTCTCGCGCTGTTTGGCCATCTCATTCCAGCGCTTATAGTACTCGAATGACTTCTCTGTATCGACCTCTACGTCGCCGTATTTCTCATCCTTTGAAGGACGACTAAGTCTAACCTTCTGCAACCAACAGTGCGCCCCACTGATGGGGTCGGGTTGTACTGCGTGTGTGATGTTCTGATGCACCCCCCCGTCTCTCCACCAAATCCGGTTAGTGTCTGGGTCCTCAGACTCCCATGGCGAAATACCCGACACAGTCCTCATCCTCTGCTTGCCGTTTCCAATGTCTTCAATCCGAACTTCGTTGCTCAGGAAACGGTTCCCCTGGTCTTGTGAGCGCCTCCACCTCCCGATATGATGGGAACACCCCACCACTCCCGGCTTGATTCCTTCAGTAACCCAGACCTTGTCTACAAACCAACCAATCTCAGTCTCGATTTTGAGTAGATCGCCTTCCGAGATTCCGAGTTTGGCTGCATCTTTTGGGTGAATCCAGATTGGATTGCGGTGACCAATCTCGACTAGCCACTTTGCATTCGCAGATCTAGAGTGGATGTGCTGTGGTAGCCGGAAGTTAGGAAGTAGACAATATTCATCTTCTCCCTGTAGGTTGTCCGGGTGTACATGACTGTGGATGCGATAGTGAGGGATTGCATGCTCAGGATAACCGAACTCGACCATGGTTTGTGAGTAGAACTCCTGCTTGCCACTAGGAGTTGGCCACCCCTCTTGCTCATGCTTGGAGTATGTTGCGTCCTCAATTAGGAAGGCACCGTGCTTGCGCATGTATCCTAGAGCGTCGAGACCTTCCTCGGCAGCAGCTTCGGGAAGCCCTGGAACCCGCTCGAAAGTATACTGATAGTACTCATCGATGGTGATTTTTTCACCTTCACGGTATGGGCTCATGAAGTGCTCACGGATACCCATGGTGCCATCGTCAATTCTCCATGACAACTCGTTCCAAAACTCATCCTCTTCCCAAACCTCTCCTGGATTAACCTCGCTCGTGAATTCGACATCCTTGCCCTCTCTGCGGGCGAACTCACGCAATACGGGTTGCCGGAACGCCACCCACTTGCCAGCAGATGTGGCGTACGAATTGATGTCATGGCGTTCTGATGCGTGACCCATCGGTAGAACGTAGTCTGCAAAGAAGGCAGTCTCGTTCCAAGTAGGAGTCAGAGCGATGTGGCAACCTATGCTATTCTCGTCCTCCAGCATCCGCATCCACGAGAAACCGTCCGGATAGGTCCAAACCGGGTTGAAGACTCGTGTGAAGTAAACATCGATATCCCCTCTACCGTCTCTAATCAGATGCGGTAGGATATGACTCATTTCGTAGTGAGCTAAAGTGTATTCTGGAGGGAAGTGCAATTCATTCCAACCATCAGGCTCGCCCGGTTCGTCAAACAGCTCTGGGCTGAATTTAGACCAAGAGTTCGGCGACGTACCTCCTTCTGTTCCAACACTCCCGGTCAGCACGTTGAGCAGATGCAGAGTACGGGCGACTTGCCACCCTCCCAGATTTCCAATAGCAGCAGAGCGCCAGACGTGGGTACTCAAACGACTCCCAGCATTCGCCACAGCCTCTCCGGCCTCGATAACCTGCTCTACCGGGATACGACATTCCGAGGCTGCGAACTCTGGCGTGTACTCTGCATACTCCTCCAAGAGCAATTCGACAAATCGCTCGAAGGTACATGTCTCATCAGGGTGGTCGGCCTTTAGCCAGTCCTCCCAGTTTACCCAGTTCTCCAAGAAGTCCCTGTCATAGAGCCCACGCTCGAGAATCATTTTCGCCCAAGCGAGGAAGAGGGCAGACTCAGATCCCGGCCAAGTGGGCAACCAGTGGTCTGCCATAGAAGCAGTGTTGGATAGCCGTGGATCAATCACAATTAGCTTAGCACCGTCGATCATTCCCTCTAGGATTCGCTGTGCATGAGGATTGAAGTAATGACCAGTCTCAAGGTGTGAGGAGGTCAGAAGGATGACCTTGGCATTGGAATGGTCTGGTGAAGGACGGTCGTGCTTGTGCCACAGACTGTATCCGGTTCGAGCCCCTGATGAACAGATATTGGTGTGACTATTGTGTCCATCGACCCCCCAAGCTTTCAACACCCTCTCTACGTATCCTTCGTTACCCGGTCTGCCGACATGATACACCACCCTGTCCTTGGCTCCAGTCTTGAGTGAGGCCCTAATCTTGGCTGAGATTTCGTTGAGGGCTTGGTCCCAGTAGATTCTCTGCCACTTGCCCTCTCCACGCTTACCAACCCGCTTGAGCGGGTACAGAATCCTCTCCGTGTCGTTGATTTGATTGATTGTTGCAGGACCTTTGGCACAATTCCTACCTCTACTTCCTGGGTGATGTGGGTTTCCCTCAAACTTCGTCACCTCGCCTGTATCCTTGTCGACATAGGCCAACATCCCACAGGCCGACTCGCAGTTGAAGCAAGTTGTGGGGACTAGCGAGAATCTCCTTTCAACCATCTTCGGCCACTCTTTTGCATCCAACTCGACATGGTCGTGCCAGTCGTCTGGACTAGGATACTTGCGTAACTCCTGAATGCTACCCGAAGAATGCTTGCGGTCGAGGTCAGGGATAATTCTCAACTTCTGGGCGATTCTCTCAATGAATGTCCTCGCCATATTATCACCTCAGTGTAGTGTCTCCAGTTGCGGGTCAATTACAGTCCTGTGACCATGCCAAGCAACTAGGATTAGGCATGGGATTGCCAGAATAGATAGTAGCAGGTTCGTCGGAGAGAGCAAGGCAACGCAAGCTGCACCCGCAATAAGAACCTCAATCGTCATCTTAGCAGTCAGGGCACGGTCTTTCGACCATGACCTACCCTTTGCTTGCTGTAATAGCCAGGCAGTATAGATTCCAGTCAGAAGTGCGAGTGGAATTCCAGCATAGGCGAGATACTCGAGATAGTTGCGATCTAAGTCCAGTAGTAGAACTAGGAAACTACAACCGAGTATTCCTCCAAAGCCGCCCAAAAGATAGGCGCCTTTGACTAGCCATGAGTCCCAATTAGGTCGCAGCATAACATACAGGAATCTCATAGGCCTATCCAGGTCAATGACCAATAGAATTCCAGTGATTCCTAAGAAGGAGATGCTGACTGTCAGTAATCTCCACCACAAGCCATCGGTCATCTCTAGATAGCCTGCGAGCATCAACAGCATCGCAACGAGATAAGCACCACTGGCGACCGCCTTGGTGAAGACGTATGCCGATACTTCCCAACCCCACAACACTCCCTTCGATGGCTGATCATAACTTCGCTTGACATTCTCTTCATCATCGAGCTTCTCCATGACATCACGGATTATCGCTCGGTCTCTGGGTGCAGCGGCCCGAGCCTTCTTCTCTAGGGCCAGTTGAATAATCATCGATTGAGTGTCAGCAGCACCGGCCCTTTTCTCAGCATACTTAGCAAAGTGCCCAACACCGGCCGCTTGATCAGTCCACAGATATTCTCCAGAGCGTTCTGTGGAATGTGGATTTAGACTCTCTTCACTAGTTTCAACGTAGAATACATTCGGCTTGGCTCCGGACTCGGGTTTGCGAACAGTAGTTTCATGCTCGGACAGATAGCCAGAGATCGATGAGTTGGGGTCATCGAGATCACCAGATATGATCGCCTCGACGGGACAGACAATAACGCAGGACGGCTCGTAGGAATGTTCGATTCTGTGAGCGCAGTAGTTACATTTTGCTGCAGTCCCCTTATTCGGGTCAATGTACAGTGCATCATAAGGGCAGGCCTGCATGCACGACTTGCAGCCTATGCAACGGTCATCATCAAAGTCTACGATACCATCAGAGCGTGTGAAAAGAGCTGTAGTGGGGCAGATAGTGGTACACGGCGAATCCTCACAGTGATTGCAGCGGTGGACACTGAACTCGCGAGTAACATCTGGATAAGTTCCCTTCTCGATGTACTTTACATGAGTCCTATTCACTCCAATCGGGACATCGTGCTCAGATTTGCAAGCGACGGTACAGGCATGGCACCCGATGCACTTGCGGTTATCTATCACGAAGCCGTAATTGACCATGGTCCGCCCTCTATGAGGGCGGACGGACAATCTTGGCAAATGAGCCTTCCCAAACTCATCACAGAATGAAGCCGGCGATTCCAGCTGCTGCAATCCAAGTTCCAAGCATTGATCCGATGTTCCCAAATGCAGTTACCATGAGCACCTTTCCTACCTTATTTCTCCAGAATAGGGAGGCACTGTCCAGCGCTAGGAATTCCTGAGCGTCCCCACCGGTCGGGGCGGCGACCTTCAGCTGGGTGTACCCTGCAAACCACCCTGCAGCGAGAGTAGGGTTCAGCGAGGTGATTGGAGATGCCACAGCCCCTACAAGGACTGAGAGAGGGTGACCGCGTGCGAGAAGAACGCCCAGTCCAGTAAGGCCGGCGTTGATTGCCAGCCATGCCTGAGCAGTTTGCTTGAGCGACTCTATCTCGCCATTGTAACCCATCGACACCACCGCACCGAGGAGGAACAACGGTATGGCAATCATCAGCGCTTTGGGCCAGACCGATTTCCTAGGTTCCTCGTTGAGTTCCCTGAGTCTAGATGTGGACTCCATTGCTGGTTCTGACAATTGGCTCCGAACTCCCTCTAGGTGACCAGCCCCGATGACGGCGAGCACCTTGCCCTTCCCTCTGATTTGCTGTATCCTGCCTGCTAGGAAGGAATCTCTCTCGTCTATCAGAACGGAGCCAGCCGCGGGCGCCACTTCGCGAGCCTCCTTCATCAGGTTGCTGAGCATGTCTGAGTCCTCCAGTAACTCCTCTATCGAAGCCTCCTCCTCGTCATCCTCCTGCCACAGCAAGGCGTCTAGGACCCGAAACTTCTCTCTGAACCCCATCTTCGACCAAGCTCTTCTCAGGGTAATCAGAACATCCCTGTCAATCAATTCAACAGGAATTTCCGCTTCCTCGGCGGCCTCGATAGCAGCCAATAATTCGGCTCCAGGTTTTTCTCCCGATGATATTCCCATTCTTCGCTGCTCAGCAGCTAGTGCAGATTGTAGCAGAATCATGTGCGATTTCCCTTCATTCAGAATCTTCAACAAATCCTCATTGTCAAGCGATTCGGGTTCGAGCAGCGAGGCCTTGCGTGATTCACACAATTCCACAGCCACTAAATCGGGCGACCACTCGCCAATCTGACTTCTAACCAGTTCGACAGATGCCGAACTGATATGTGCCGTTCCGATAAGTCTGAGATTGTCGTCTATGTCTATGACATTCTTACTAGGTCCAGACATGTTTCACCTCAAAGCACCCATTGCAGCAAACAAGTCTGCATGCTCTGCGACATCATGCACCCTGATGATATCGACTCCCTTGTCTTTCGCTCTAGCAGCGACCCCAAGACTGCCTGCAAGCCTATCATTGGTAGATTCTCGACCAAGCAAATGAGAGAACATCGACTTTCGACTGACTCCCCACATCAAAGGCATCCTGTCATCGGGAACCACATCCCTTCCCGAAGCCAATAGGGTTAGATTGTGTGCGAGAGTCTTGCCGAATCCGATACCCGGGTCTGCGACGACTAAACTCGGATCGGCCCCCAAACGCGTGAGCGTTGAGAATGCATTGCCCAGTGAGTCCCTGACATCACCAACCACATCTTGGTAACTTGGGTTATCCTGCATGTCCCCAGGCGTCCCTTGCATGTGCATCACACAGATCGGACAACCTCTGTTAGCAACTAGGTCAGCCATTTCTGGGTCAGACAGGGCTGAGACATCATTGACCAAGTCAGCACCAGCATCTAGGGCCTGTCTGGCTACAGAGGATCTCCGGGTATCTATCGAGATGCAGGTTTCGGGCAAAGCCTCACGAACAGCCCTCACTACAGGAACGACTCTAGCAGCCTCCTCTTCGGCATCAACAGGGGTGGCGCCTGGACGAGTCGACTCACCTCCGATGTCAATCCAATCCGCACCTTGTTCGACCATCTCAACAGCCCTTGAAACTGCAGATTCGGTGGAATTTAGCCTAGATTCCTCATGAAATGAGTCAGGAGTGATGTTTAGAACGCCCATTATACGTGGAAAACCATCATTGCGGCGATTCAACATAGGTCGCCAGTCGGCCATATCAGTCGCCCCATCCGACGCATGCTTTATGATGTGACGGAGAGGCAATCCCTCGATGGTACT
>CAYYAH010000054.1:0-7361 GCA_964470075.1 uncultured Candidatus Poseidoniales archaeon | reverse complement strand
GAAGTCCCAGCAAACGGTTCTCGTTTCAGGACCCTTATCAATGCGACGGGGTTGCAGACTGGATATAGTCACAATGGCGTATAAACGCTATTTGCGATGATACTTAACCGCAGAAGTCAAGACAATGTACAATGGCGCCTTGACATGGCTAAGGAAGATCGTGGTGAGCCTCGCTGGATAGAGATGCCTAGCGTCAATGATGCTCCTGGCTATGACCTAGAGCCGGGGCAGAAATATCACGATCTAGGAGAGCGTTACCCGGACGCTCCCGTTCCCAGAGGTATCAGAGATGCTATTGTTCATCGGGCCGTGCTCGATGACATTACTGGAGTCTCTAGAGTGATGGACTGGGTTTCGGATGGTGATCTCGTAATCGTAGAGATGAGTAATCTTCTGACACGTGAACTGGAGCTTCAAACTGCAGTTGAGAGAATTCGTGATTTTGTAGAGGATGATATCTCCGGAGAAGTTGTTAGATTAGGAGATTCAAGACTGCTTCTACTACCAAACGATTTTGAGAGTGTTAAGGGACCTGAGAAAGGCCCTTCTGCATACTACTGAGGACAACATGGAAAGTACGATTGAGCAACCCTGTCCGGTGTGTCACTCGGCCAATGGCCTTGCTATGATTGCCCACACTACTGAGATTCCTTACTTTGGTGAACACACACAACTGACTCTTGTTTGCGATGCCTGTGGATGGAAACACACAGACTTCATTCCCGCAGAAGGTAGAAAGCCGGGCTCTTGGAGCTTGCAAATCGATTCCAGCGACCATATGTCCACACGTATCGTCCGTTCAGGATCTTGTACGGTAAGACTAGTCGAATTGGATTTAGAGGCTTCACCCGGTGGAGCCTCGACAGGTTATGTCTCCAACATTGAAGGAGTTCTGACGAGATTCGAAGATATCATTCAAACACTTATGAGGGATGCAGAAGATGAAATTCTGGAAAAATGTACTGATTTACTGTCAGAGTTGGCACGAGTCAGAGTTGGAGAATTATCTCTTGAGCTCCAGTTGTTAGATCCCCTAGGTCACAGTCAGATTCTGCATGGAGATGCAGTGCCAAGAGAGCTTTCCGACAAAGAAGTGTCATTACTTGATTCGGGGCCCGTAGTCCCGGTCTTCGACTCTAGTGATTTAGCCTAAAGTGCGTCAGGAGCAAGGAACTCATCCAACCTATCCGACCACATTTTTCGGCGCTCAGCGAGGCCCTGTAACCACTCCCATGCCTTGTCGATGCAAACCTGCTTCATCTCGCCAGCTAGCATCCTGCCACTCTCGTACTCAGATTTGATCTCAAGCAAAGCATCGTCATCACGCTCGAAGAAGAATTGCAGATATTGGAACGCAACATCCTTTGAACAGTCTCCACCCAATCGGCGATGTTCCTCAATAGTTGGTTGGCCGCCGCTGAAAGATCGCTTGATTTTGCGCTCTAAGTCTTCGAATGATTCATCCATGAATATCGTAGTTTCGGGTTGAGAAGATGACATTTTGTCCCCGGTAAGCCCGACTGCAAAGCGATGGTATGTCGAGCATGGAGGCATCAGTCCCATACCTCCAATCTCTCGCTCTAATGCAAGTAGACACATGCGAATCCTAGCAATGTCCTCAGTGCTAGCACCGGGAAGCACTAGAGTTCCGTGTTTATGGTTTGCAATCTGATCTGAGTATCCTAATGGAGCGATTGCTGCTGAGATGCGTTCAAACAACGTCTGTCTGGCATCGGCGTCTACCTTACCTCTAACCAATCCCAAAGCACTCTGATTGCCATCTTGGACAGATAAAGCGATGGTAATGCCGCCCTTTGAGCGAGGTTTAACGTTGAACCAGTGTGTTTTGCCGGCAATGCCGCGAGTCAATCTCAGGTGTGGGTCTTGATCTATGCCTACGGGCACCACAATTGGTCGCAGGCCGCCAAACTCTTCGAGTTGTGGATGGATGATATCGCCAACTTGAACCAGTGGCGCTTGGACATGAGCGAGGTTTGTCTCGCCTTCGAAACCGTATATAGCCTCAAACTCCGAAAGATTGGTCCTGCGACCTAGGGTGAATGCGAGTCTTTGGACCTCTGGACGAGAACTTTGGAAGTACACATTGGTATTATCCGGGTCTAGCCCTAAGGCTGCATAATTCAAGACATACTCTTCGATTGCAGTTTTCCTACCAGTCTTGAGAGAAGTGTTTCTAGTTGCTAGGGCCTCAAGGTCTGCGACGGTGACAGTGATATCTGCTCCTTGATCCTGGAACCACTTGACTTGATCGATTACCATCGAATGGCCTAGATGCATCCTGCCACTGGGCATCAATCCAGTCAGTACACCAAAAGGCTCGGAACGCTTCATGCATCCTAGAACTACATCGAGATCACGGTGTGCAAACACAATCCCTCTCCGGTGCAACATGCCCGGATTAGGGAGACTAGATACATCTACTGAACCAAGACCAAATTGTTCGATAATCCTGGCATAGTCTTGCGACTGTTCGGATGACCATGGGTCAATGCGGCCTCCTGCCATGCCCCTAGGCCAGCGATTCCCTCAATCAAGGCATCGACGCTCTAGAGCTTCAAAGTGCGACCATTAGACAAAATACAGGAAACCGATTCGAGGAACTATGGCAGTGATTCATTGCTTGGGAACTGGATTGGTTGGTGCTTGGGTTGCTAAGCGGCTTGCATCTGCCGGTCACGAGGTTCATGCCTACGATATACATCCTCATCGTGTCATGGGTATTGATGGGATAACTGTACATCCCTGTGATGTTATTGAAGACATTGTTTTGATGAATCAGAATGGGCCTGTTGATATGGTAGTAAATATGCTACCAGGAAATATCGGGCACATGGCTACAACAAATCTGGCAGAGACCACATATCGAATTGTTGATCTCAGTTTTAGTAAGTTTACTCCAGATAGAGATGATGAGAAGTGCCGTGACTATGGATCAACAATTCTCTGGGATGTCGGAATTGCTCCGGGCTTATCGAACATGTTTCTGGCTGTTGCCGACAGAAGGATTGGTCCGTTGGAAAAGGCAGAGGTCTGGGTTGGGGGAAATCCTACTGGCCCAGTAGGTGAATGGAAGTATATGGCACCGTTCTCTCCAATTGATGTAATTGCAGAATACACTAGGCCGGCTAGGGTAATCCGTGAAGGTGAGGAAGTGATTCTTCCTGCATTGAGCGAGCGTCATATGGTAGATACTGGGGAACATGGGGAGATGGAGGCATTTCTTACAGATGGGCTACGCTCAGTTTTGAAATCGATTCCATCCTTTGATATGTCAGAATATACTGTTCGATGGCCCGGACACATACAGAAGTTCATCGATACAAGAGATTCAGGAGACCTAGATGAAAACGATCTGATTGGTCAATGGTCATACAATCACAAGACTCCAGAATTCACTTGGATGAGAGTGCGGGCCCAGGGGAGAAATGGAGAAGTTCTCGAGTGGGAAGTTGAAGATTATGGAGGAGATGATGGGCATTCAATGGCAAGGGCGACAGGTATGGTCACCGCTTGCTGTGTGGAAGCATGGCTGGATAACTCCGAGATGCTGCCTCCTGGAGTTCATGCGCCAGAAGCCTTGAGTGATGACGTAATCGCAAAAATCGTCGAGACAATGAAAGCCGACAGGGTTCGAATCGAAGGCCCAGAAATCGGAAATTAGTGAGATTCTGTATCCTTCTTGATGAGATATCTTATTGTCAAAGGAGTTGCAATCAGTATAGTCAGTGCCAGAGCAGGTAAGAACCAACTCTGCTCGACACCTGCGGGCCTCTCAATCAACCATGTGAATACTAGTTCAGAGTTAACGAAGTCCGTAGTCCACTGACGCAGATTGGTTGTGTGATGTCCGACTATTGTGACTGCATGATGGTGATCGTTGAAAGTCTTCATTGGAGTACTCAGCAGAGTTTCAGGCTCGCTTTCGAGTTCTATCGTGAGAGTTGTTTCGGGTGCCTGAGTGAGCAGGATTCCTCCCTCAACATGTCTCCAGCCAATCTCCAGTTTCCTAACATCGGTCGAAATCTCAGGGTATTGCTCACCGGACGAGTTGTAAACTCCAGAAACTTCTGCGTCGAATTGAAGCAATATTGTCCCAGGGACTGACCAAGTGCTGACAGTCTGAGATGTGGAAGTGATTTGCGAACCATAGAGTTCTGCAGTTGTCGATTGGCCCGCTAATCGGTGTAAGTTCCATTCACCCCAAGTTGTGTACCAGTAAGGTTGCTCCTCCAGCCAAGCAATTGCATCCTTGTCCTCTCTGACCCTTAGGTCATCAATTCTAGCTCTCCAATAGATGCTAACGAGGGTGTCTTCCTCAGCGGATTGAATTAGAGATGTGTTAGCCACTCCCTTCTCTAGGCTAGCACCATTCCTAATAGCCAGAATGAGTCCTTCTGGGGCCTCGCTAATCATATCCCCTACGATTAGGAATCCAGCAGAAGTCAACTGCTGGGCTGTAGCTTCATCGAGACTCGATCCAGAGATGCCGAATGAAATTGGAGCACTGCCCCATCTAGAGGCATTCGTACTCTGCATCACATAGTCTCTGCAAGCCTCGATGACCCAGTTCTCATCGGTTGTAGAAATTTCTTCGTAGCCATGACAACCGAACTCGTCACCGTTTTCCAGCCTCTCAGGTCCGAATATATTCTCAAGCCAAGTATCCTCGGACCATTCTCCTGCTACTGCAGGGGCAGTGGTGGAGGTGATTAATACTGCAAGCATCAAAGTCGCCTGAAACGACCTGTTGCCCATACTAGGTGGCAATGGTAGGCAGACATAAACTGCTGCTTCCGAGTAATACAATAAGCATCCGTGAAGACGACGCAATGTGAGTGAGCTCAGTCAAGAGTCGTTGGATTCGCTGTCCACCGCAGTCAGCCTAGAGGGAACAGGTGCTCCGTTTCGTTCTCCTACACTATACCGACTTGTAATTGCCTTGCTTGCAACTTCGATTCGTAGCTTCACAGATGTCAGGTTTCGCGGGCTTTCTAGAATACCCAGAAAGGGACCCGTAATCGTTGTGAGTAACCACATCTCTAACCTCGATCCGATATTCATGGTTCAGGCAGCTAGACGTCCAATCCATTTCCTGTCAAAGAAAGAGAACTTCGAGAAGCCGCTCAAGAGATTTGTGATGACCAGTACCGGTCAGATTGAGACTTACCGGCAGACCGGTGCCAGAGATGCCCTAGCTAGAGCAGTAGATGTTCTGGATGCGGGTCTAGCATTGGGCATATTTCCAGAAGGTACACGCAGCCGTAGACAACAGCCGCCTTACCTGCAAGAAGGCAAGACTGGAATTGCCAGGCTTGCGGCTCGCTTTCCAGATGTACCAGTTGTTACAATGGTGATGATTGGTACACAGAACATGATGAGACCGGGTAGCAAAATAATTCGGCTATGGAAAAGAGTAGAAGTCAAGATAGATGAGCCAATTACCTTCGCGCAATGGGCTGCTTCACAGCAAGGAGGAGGTTTGACAGATGGCGATATGGATAGACTGTCAGAGTCAAAAGAAGAGATGGGTGAACTGTACCGCCGATTCACCGATCAGTTGATGGAGACTATGCGCCTGATGGGTGCACCCTAATGGAACAGCAGCCGCATCCTTGATGGACTACCGACGCGCAGCGCAGCAAGCCTATGCAGCAGTATCTCGATTTTCTGCGTCGCATTCTCGCCGAAGGCGAGCAAAAGGGAGACCGTACAGGAACAGGAACAATCTCTGTTTTCGGGCACCAAATGAGATTTGATTTGTCTGACGGATTTCCCGCTGTGACTACCAAGAAAGTGCACTGGCCCAGCGTCATTCACGAATTACTTTGGTTCTTGTCAGGAGATACTAATGTTAGTTACCTGCAAGAGAACAAGGTCAGAATTTGGAATGAATGGGCTGATGAGGATGGTAACCTAGGTCCTGTCTACGGTAAGCAATGGAGGAAGTGGGAAGCCGACGACGGTACAGTCATCGACCAGATAGAGAACGCTATTGACATGATTAAGATAAATCCGAATAGTCGGCGTATTATTGTCTCAGCTTGGAATGTGGGTGATCTCGATGAGATGGCTCTCATGCCGTGCCACGCCTTCTTCCAATTCTATGTCAATGACGGTAAGTTGTCCTGCCAGCTCTATCAGAGAAGTGCTGATGCCTTCCTAGGGGTTCCATTCAACATCTCCTCATACAGCCTTCTGACTTGCATGATGGCTCAAGTCTGCGACCTCGAGCCTGGTGAGTTCGTCTGGACAGGCGGAGACTGTCACCTGTATCTTAACCACCTTGACCAGGCACGAGAACAGATTGGTCGTGTACCTCTTGAATTGCCTACTTTGAGGCTCGACCCGGATGTCAGCTCGATAGACGATTTTTCCTACGAAAGCATCGAGATAGTGGATTACAACCACCACCCACACATCTCTGCTCCAATCTCCATATGAGGTGAGCCGATGAAGATGGCAATGATTGTAGCAATGGATGAAGATGGATTCATTGGTAGAGGAAACGAGTTACCGTGGAAGTTGTCTAGCGACATGGCCCGCTTCAAGGAACTGACGGAGGCAGATGGTTTCAACTCAGTCATCATGGGAAGGAAGACCTGGGATTCTCTGCCGGATGCCTACAGGCCACTTCCCGAACGCGTAAACATCGTGATGTCCCGCGATACAGATTGGCAAGCAGAAGGAGCAGAAACAGCTCTGTATATCGGTCGAGCAATCGAGTTGGCATATGCTGAAGGGAGTGATGAGTGCTGGGTGATTGGAGGGGCTCAGGTCTACGAGATGTTCCTAGACAGGGTTGATGAGATTCATGTTACAACAGTGCACACCTCAGGCAGTGGAGAAGTAAAGTTCCCTGAATGGGACATTAGTGAGTGGTCGGAGGAAGTGGTTGAGAGAATCAGCTCTGACGAGAATAACGAATTTGACTCCACATATTCGATCTGGACTCGGAGATGATATGGATCTGCGTGGTCTGTTCGCCATTGCAGGTGGACTATTCTTCACCTATGCTGGAGTACTACACTTCACCGATACTAGTTGGTTCGAACCCATTGTTCCTCCGATTCTGGGATCTGCGACCTTCTGGGTTCTGGCGAGCGGAGTTGTCGAGATTGCAGTCGGAATCAGTTTGATTCTACCAAAGACTAGGAAACTTGGAGGTTATTCCAGTGCCGCCCTGTTAGTGGCTCTTTATCCGGCTAATCTGTACATGTGGATTTACGATGTCGAGTTAGGAGATGGCGCTTCCCTCTCACCTACTGGGCATGTGTTCAGACTGTTCGCACAGATTGGAGGGATACTACTCAGCCTTTGGATTGCAGATTGGAAACCTGGTA
>CAYYAH010000053.1:0-7364 GCA_964470075.1 uncultured Candidatus Poseidoniales archaeon | reverse complement strand
GATCAGCAATTCCCAGTCTTAGTGCTGCTGATAGGGTGGCCTTGCGACCGACCACGGGCCCTCTGATGCCTGCCTTGACTCCGAGGTCATTATCTCGATCCACAGTCAATACTAGAGTTCTCACCATGGCCTACTCATCCGATTTGAACAGCGATGCGGTGCTGACCATATCAAGAATTGGCCGTCTCGGGCTGGCTATCTGCGACTTCAGACTCTTGACTGTCTTGCGAACTCTCTCGAAAACGACTTCTCTGCTTGGCTCGTATGTACTTCAGAGGATGTGTCAACCACTCTTGGTCACATAGTCGATCATCGCCGGGCTGAACAGGGCATCGAGCTGAGGTCTTGAGCGCTGCGCAACCGTGTGGCGTGTAATCACGCTCGTAGATTTGGTTGACTTGATACCCCGTAGTCTCTGCATTGTAGTCAGGAGCATTGGCGAAGAAAGAACAGGTCTGCTCCTGGCTCAGTCCAATCGATTTTGAGAAAGCCGCTAGGAATACCCTACCTACATGGTTGACGTTCACGCCTTGGTTGAGTTCAGATACTGCGGATTCGAAGCAAGGAGGCCAGTCCTCCCTGACTGCCGCGGACATCGGCATCTCGGCCTCAACGCGCTCAGATAGCAGCGAGGTAATCTTCTCAACTGGATCTGAGAACAAAGCTGCAAACTCCTCGCTCATTCGACTCATCCTCTCAAGACAAGCATCGGTCAGATTCTCCCTGACACGCTCCTTCAACAATCTCGCAGTACGTCCTCTACTGTTCTCTCCGACGGCTGGATCCATCCGAACCCAACCGTCTTCAACCGGGCGATTTGGTAGGTGCCAGTAGGCCCCTGAAATTCTCGGACACAACTCGATGAAATCGACCATCGGAATCCAGTATACCGGTTCTTCGTTGCCCTGCTGTGGTTCAGTACGGATATCCGAGATGTACGAGGAGGCAATTAATTCGAAATTATCCAAATCATCCCCGAACAGACTGTCAGCTCGACTAGCCTCACCTTCAACCCAGCGAGCAAGCAATCTCTCGTTGAAGGATGCACAAACTACGAGCATTGCATGCAGGAAGGACAATACTTCGGCCATCCGACCTATTTCGGTCGATAGATCCACAGTAGTCGCAGTATCAGCTCCGTCCTTGTGCATCACACTGTCAAGGAGTCTGAGCCTACCTTGAGTCCTAATTTCCTCCAGCCAGGGAGCCCCAATAAGATCCTCAATAGTGACCCCATTAGTCTCTAGTATCTGTCGCATGTGCTCCCTGCCCTGAGGCATAAATGGATAGCGAGCCAGTAACCTCTCGTCCTCGATGGCAGGCAGAGCCAGTGGCATGGGCATGAAAGCAGATACTCGCGAGGGTTATTCAACACTCACCATGTCCTTCTACTGGAGCAGAGCGCATGGACAAGCCGACTGAACTACATCCTGTGGACCCACGACTGGTTACCATTCAATCCGATGTCCGCGAGCACTTTGATTGGGACTCGAACGAAGACTTGTCCAGCGCGCAAGAGTTGCTTGAACGAGTTGAGTCCTATGACATCAGATCTTGGGAGCGGCCACAACGTGCTGCCAATGTTGCTACCGTATACCGCAGACTTGTTTTGCGAGATACCGAAGTCGCAATTCTTGGGGCTGCAGTTGAACCAGAAGAGGTTGAGGCTGTTCTGCAGCGACCTTCCTTACTGGTGGCCGCAGACGGGGCAGCCGGAGTCTTCTCGATGCTCCCTGCATCGACTGCAGAGAGAGCATGGTCGAGGTTGATTTGTGTTGTCAGCGATGGTGACGGAGGAGAAGGAACTTACGAGGCGGTGCAACGCAGTAAACCCTTTTTCTTGCATGCGCACGGTGACAATCGTGCTGATTGGGAAGCATTACTAGAACGCGCTTCCGCTGTCCCTACTCCTCCTCCATTGATACTCACTCACCAAACCGAATCTCCCATTGATGGGCTGAGTAACCCAGGCGGTTTCACAGATGGAGACAGGGCGGCCTGTATCGTCCGCTCGATAGGTGTCCCGGTAGAATCAATCTCCATGCTTGGTACCCGTACAGATGTTGTAGGGCGTTGGTCAGGTATCACTGAAGAGGGCGCTAAGTTGGAGAAACTGAAGTGGATGAAAGAGGTATTGGAGATTCTAGGAATTCGATTCTAGATGAAGTCCTCGAGAGTCATCACAGTAACCTTGTCGTCATTGAACAGAGAATCTACACTATCAGTCATCCAACCTACTCTTTGCTTAGTGTAATCATCGACGCCGTAAGTTTCCATTACTTCACTTGTGATCTTGATGTACTTTCGAACCGCACCTTCAGATACAGTCAACACCACATTACCTCCACACAAGGTACCACCATCCTGTGATGAACCCAGTCCTATGCCAGAGCTGCTAGTGGTCTGAATACACTTTCCAGCCAGAGGCATCCTTCGATACGAGTGTGCGCACTTTACACAGCGAACCTTCTGTCGAGTGAATGCCATCAGGTTACCACGCAGGTCAGGTAGGAAGTGAGATTCGATTACCTGCGAGGCCACTCTAGCCGCACTTACTGAGCGCAACTTCCGACCTATCGCCAATTGAGCAAGCATCTTGTCTTCCATTGTCTTGAGTGTCTTGTATGAGGAATTTGCCGGACCTGCGTCCAACTCTCCGGAATCATGTGTCCACCCATAGCCGCGAACCTCACCAACAGTACCAAGCCTTCCTTCCACCAAGTCGACAATATCCTCCAAATCGGAAGGATGAGGTTGTGATTTCGTGCCTTCATAGAAGGCTTTGCTGTACGACCATCCACAGTCTACGTTCAGGGCCTCTTTGTCGATTTCACTAGCATTGATTCTAGTGCTCAGAACCAGGGGAGCATCCATCCTGCCACCTCTGCCTGAGGGAAGAATCGTCTTGGAGAAGTTCAGCAGACCATCTAGTAGCATCATCAGACTATCCTCATCTCCATCACAATTCCTTCTCTTGGCAGCGTGGAAGAGCGGATGTGCGTATCCGGCAGAAGCATCGGTCCAGCCGATTATTCTGCAAAGCACACCACCTGAAGTGTGAGGTGCCAGCCCAATTCCGAGATGACCTACTAGATCCAACTCTTCTGTAGCCTCGTAGAACGGCTCCATTTTGTAGAATCTGATTAACAAATCGTCCACGAATTGGCACGTTGACAGAAGATGCTGTCTTGCCGACCTAGATGCGACGAAATCCTGTGGTAGTAACTCTAGCATCTGTCCGTCTGAACTCAAAGGTTCCCCGAAAACATCGTGCGAGTATCCGAGCTCTGCTAAACGCTGCCAGGGAGTTCCTATCTCACTCGGTTTGAAATGAGTCAATGGAACATCACTCATATCATATCGAGAGGTTCCATCACGGAATACCGACACCCCATGCCTAGCACGCAGTATACCTTTTTCGATAGGCTCAGGGGTCTGAGCGATAGAGATTAGTCCCTTGACTGCCTTGATTCTATCAGGTATTCTGTTGAGGCCCAAAGCTCTCCTCTTTGTCTCGACTATCTTGCGCAAGGGAACACTGGTCCTCTGACCCATCCTCCTCCTGTTGTGGTCACCCCTCCTCTTCCGGATACTGGTTTTACCACCGCACTCCTCGACTCCCTCAGACAGTCGATGATGGCATCTCAGATGGGGCGTGTCCTTGCCGCATTTGTTGCATATCCGTGGACCCATCTCAACTCGGATTGTTTCCTTGCTTGCGGCTTGACCTAAGAGTCGCTGTGGCCCACCACTCTCTCCTATCGGATAGAGAGCATGAACCAGAGGCTTCATCTCGCGGACACCCGCTTTCTCTGGCCTCCCCATTCTAGAGCCGACCCTGCATGGAACAGAGTCCTCCCATCTCAGGTTAGACAGCTTTCTAACCAGCCACAATGACCTCTCGACCTCATGATCATCGAGTAGTGCATAAGCTGCCTTGAGCAAGGACGAGTCATCAGGCCCATGGTCTTCGATTGCAGCCGCTGCAGCCCTGCCCTCGGCATCCGTTTCAGAGATGCCCAGGCCCCTTTGTCGGGCTGCAGTCTCCGCGCGCATTCTCTCAACAGCACGAACCGATTCGATTTCCCCTACCCTCTCATTTTCTTTGACGATGACATCAGTCGCCTCCTTGATTCTCGATACCCTATCGTCGATGTGCGGAACGGCATCGACTGCTACACGGACAGCGCCACTTGCGAAATCTAGGCCTAAACCATCCAACAATCCTTCCCAAGCAGATGGAATGACAATGTCACCACCTTCGTGACGATGTTCCACACCAAGAGTCATCAGGGATGATTTGACCACCCCGTGCTCATGCACCATGGTCCAACGCGGCCATTCACCGGTTGAGGGTGCAGGCAGGCCAATTTCCTCAAAATGGGAGCCAGGGGACCAGCCCGATGCCGCACCTATCATCCTCAATCGACCATCTTTGATTTCGGAACGGCACAACGCCTCGATTAGCTGTGGTGCGAATGACATAGGCATGTCTGACCACCAGAAGTTCCACGGCGGAGGGACAGCCGCGCCGTACTCCTTGACGGCGTGACAAACTTGCTCCCAAGTCAACTTCATATCACGCAAGTAGATTTGCCAGTCACGTTTCCTATGGCTTCGCTCGAGATTGCTCTCACCTCCACGCTCAATGGCCCCGTTGAATGGGATTCCCGGAGGCAGAGAATTCCTATCCACACCTAGTATTTCAGCGAACGACTCGACCTTATCTGGTTGATCAAGCGCATCGGCAAGGTCGGCAGCCCACCAGTCTCTATTGTATCCTGATGGAACAATATCCTTGTTGTTCTCGAGAAACTCTCCAAAGCCAGACAGGACCTCACCGGAATCCCAAATCGAAATCACATCGGCAGAGCAAGACCTCCATTCTTCGATAGTAGAAACTCTTCGATATGTACCATCTTGCAGCAATACAGTCGGACCGTCCAAATCGATGCAAGGAGTGGCTGCGCAGGCTTTACCGGGACGCTCCGTCTTAAGTTGCGTACCTACTGAGATGAATCCTCCATGAACTTCCATAGATACAGGATTGAAACCCGCTGCAGCAAGGCCGGTAGCACGACTCCTGCCGTATCTTAGCCTGAACCCACCTGGCTCTCCAGGTTCACCGAATACAGGGCGACCTGCAATCACATCGCCCATATATCGGTCGACTTTCGAAATCACTCTGCGTTTGGCCTTTTCATCCCCATCAGAATCGGATTTGCCCTTTCCGGCGAACTGGGCGATGAACTCCCACCCGGGAATCTTGAGTCTCTCTGTGTGCTTGAGGATTTTCGGGGCCTTGAGGCACAGCCCCTCTCCGATAACCAGCATCACGCCCCCCCGGATTCTGGTGCGAGGACTATTGTTCGAGTTGACGATGTTCCTGACTTCCTTGTATCCAGCGCACTCTTGGGATTCGGTCTCCTCACCGTTGACCATGACCGGACAGGCACGTACTATGACCTCGACTTCTTCTGGCGGAGGCTTGTATTGTAACCCGACTCGGTACAGACCAAACTCCTCCTTCACGCGTTCGACCTCTGGCGTAGTGGGAACGTACCTGCCCACACCAAGCTCGCGACGAATCATGTCTCCAATCAGCACCCCTAGGGCTTGGGCAGTTCCTCCGGCCGCTCTGATTGGCCCTGCATAATCGATCGATAGAAACTCGGAACCATCGGCGTTATTCATTATTCGAACTTCACCGATACCTTCCAATGGAGCTACCAGAACAGCCTCTGTTAGGACCGCCAGACCTACCCTGAGGCCTGCATCAATCGCCTTGGCGATGTCGCTGGTACGATTATGCATCCTCTTTGCTACATCCAGAGCGATTTCGATTGCCGCAGTCTCTCTGTCCGAGGTCTTGAGCAACTTACGCAAGCCATCCTCAATTCTAATTGGGTCCTCTTCTGGAGTTGGTCTGAGATATTCCTCGAGCAATTTCTCTGTTCTACTTGCTAAGTCCGCAGCACGCGGAATCTCTACTTCTTCAGAGAAGTCTAGGCCCTGTGACCTAGCCCGTCCGGCCAAATGGTAAACCTCATCCGCCTGAGCATCCAATAGCTTCTGATAGGCATCACGCTCACTATCCATGCGAGCTTGATCGTAGACCGCGAGATGCCCCTTTTCCATCCTAATCACAACACGCTCCGCTGCGGAGCATCCTCACACCGGCGTTGGCCGTCCAAGAACATTCACTGCAATGCGCCCGTAGAATCATCCCCTCAGGGCGAACCTTCATCCGACCCCTGCCGGGCCGGAGAGGTCGATGGCGACGACGGGTGCAGACGAGGCGAGGGCACGATTGGTCGAGCGAGTCCGAGAACTGGCCTACCTACATTCACCTGATGATCCATTCACTCTGGCCAGTGGACGAATCAGCCCGCATTTCTTTGACATGAAGCCTGTTATGATGGATCCAGACTGCGCCCATCTCCTTGGTGTACTGATACATCACGAGGTTGAACAGATTGGAGGAGTCGATGCTGTAGGTGGTCTCGAACTGGGTGCTATTCCACTAACTGGAATAGCCATCGCCAAGGCGGGCAAAGGCTCGAAGTTACGCGGTTTCATGGTGCGAAAGGAGCCGAAGGGGCGCGGCGGCAGGAAGACCGGCAACCCCCCAGGTATAGAAGGCTCGAGCCTTTCTGAGGGAGACAGAGTTGTTCTTCTAGAGGACGTTACGACCACAGGAGGTTCGGCCCTCAAAGCGGCGGCAAGACTCAGTGAGATGGGTTGCGATGTAGCTGCCTGCATCACGATTCTAGATCGCGAGGAAGGAGGAGCGCAGGCCTTCTCTGAGGCAGGGGTCGACCTGAGACCGCTAATCGTGAGGTCTGATGTCACGGGTGAGTGAATGAGCGAGCACATCATTGACTCGAGCGAACCGTATCATCCTGAGAAACTAGACAAGAAGGAGTATGTAGGAGCGGCTGCATACTTCGAGATGGACCTGAGAACTGGAATCATCCTCGAAGTCGAGGAATTTCCCGAAATGCGCAAAGCATCGTACAAGATTCATGTCGACTTCGGTCCAGTAATCGGAAAATTGTGGAGTTCAGCCCAGATTACCAATTACTCACGAGCGCAATTGATTGGTCGCACAGTGGTAGGAGCGGTTAACCTCGGAGACAAGACCCTGCCAACTGGATTCGTCTCCCAGTTCCTAGTCCTTGGTTCACTTGACCCGAACGGTACTGTCAGGCTGCTGGAACTGCCGGACGGCGTGTTGCCAGGTTCCATGGTGGCCTAGGGTTAGACTATTGGACTACTTGCCGTAGCCAAACACATGCCAACCATAGTTAGGATGACGACAAGAGCAGGACCGATAGACATCGAACTCTTCACCGAGGACTGCC
>CAYYAH010000052.1:0-7755 GCA_964470075.1 uncultured Candidatus Poseidoniales archaeon | reverse complement strand
TCTCAATCGTCACCAGAGCCTCGACCGGTACTAGGGGACCCTGCTCTCTCCCCACCGCACGTGCTCTCTCAAGCAGTTCCACCAACTTCCGCGTAGCCCCATTCAAATCGGTTGTTGTTGGTTCTTCATTTGTATTCGAAATTCTTCTCCTCAGCCTTGTCATGCGCATCCCATGCGGCACCGCCGCAAATCCGCAGCGACTCGGCGGAGGTTTAACCATTTACGGTGATGTTCGCAAGCTCAAAGGGAAAACCGTACCCCGTAAATTTCGCCGAAGAGTCGTGTAGTTGATGTCTACTGCTACCACCGCGCCTGCATGGGCAGTGAGGTTCCTTGGGATGAGTTGGCGCGTGACAGTGTTCTGCTAAAGGCAGTATCTCACTGGAGGGAGGATGCTGACATCTGGCTCAAAGGCTCATTCGATAGGCTCCTGGAGACGGTTCGGGTCAATCCCCTGAGGGCAGACAGTGATTGGACAGAGGGTTGGCTGAAAGAGAATGGAGCGGTTAGGATTCCATGGTTCACAGGCCCGGGTAGTGCCTGGACACTGCCTTTCGAGAGAGGTGCTGCAAAGGGTGAAGCACGTGAAGTGCTGAAGTCTCTGCACGAGACTGGTCGACTAACTCGTCAGGAAGCAGTCTCGATGCTTCCAGTGATTGCTCTGGGTGCTGAGCCGGGAGATATCGTACTGGACATGTGCGCCTCACCCGGATCCAAGACCACTCAGATTGCTGAGAGTTTGGGCGATAGCGGACTAGTGCTCGCAAACGAGGTGGTCAACTCGAGAGTCAATATGCTAGTCAGTAACTCGCATCGGCATGGTTCGCCTTGCATTGCGGTGGTCAACCACGATGGTCGGCACATGCCTATGGTACCTGAGTCTGGCTTTGATAGAGTCCTAGTAGATGCACCATGCACTGGTTCAGGCACGACTCGCAAGAACCCGGATGTCTGGAGTAAGTGGCTTCCTTCGGGCGGCAGGTCGCTGCACGATCTGCAAGTCAACTTGTTATCTAGGGCGGTTTCGATTACCAAGCCCGGTGGAAGGATTGTCTACGCGACTTGTTCACTTGACCCTGTTGAGGATGAAGCAGTTGTCGCAGAGGCTCTGCGCAGGCATGACTACCTAGAATTGCTCGATGCAAACGAATTGTTGTCCGGTGTTCCGGGTGAGGCGGGGCGAGCAGACTGGATATCTCTGGGCGATGACGGCGAACGAACAAATGAATCGTTTTCCGAATCTATGCTACCCCCAAAGGAAGAGAGTATCGCCTCGGCGCTTCATCGATGCATGCGGATATGGAACGACAGAGTGGGCGCAGGCGGCTTCTTCCTATCTGTGCTGGAAAAATCTGCAGAAACCCAGTCCAAGAAAAATACTGCCGAACACACGCTACAGCCCGACGAAGTTCGACCCGATCCGCATGACTCACCTAAGCCACTCCCGGAGGAGCTTGCTGTGGCTCTGAGAAATCAGTGGGGTTCACTCCCTGATAACCTGTGGATTAGAGGCAAGAGAGTCCTGCTCTCAACACCAGAGGCTAGAGGAATTTGGAAGTCTGAGCGCACTCGGAAAGGAGGTCGTGTGAGAATACCTGGAGGCAGGTGGCGACCTCTGCGCGTGATGCATTTGGGACAGAAAGCTGCGCTTCTGAGAAAGGGTGGTTTCGATCGTATCGTGGCAGGAGCAGCGAGGAGGTTTGGGTCGGAATTACCCGGAGTTTCTACCGGTGTTGAATCGTCATTAATCGATGAATTGCTCAGTACCAGCGAAGCGATGATTCCCGAATCGAGATTCGGGGAATCTGTAGGTAGCCGAATCCTGTTTGACTCCGACAACGCTGACTGTATTCCGGTATGGGTAGGATCTCGTCTGAGTCTGATGTTGGCAGACGCAGAACGCAGAATTCTGTGCTTGCAGAGAGGTTTGCAATTCAACAGCCCAGAGGAAGAATAGTGCTCCAAACTGAACGTGTAGACATAACAATTGACAAAGTCGTAGCATATGTTCAATAGCCTGCTGTCGGAATGCTCTTTTCCCGGTGGAATGATGCTCGACGAGACAGACCGACGAATCATCTCAGTGCTGCAGAGTGATGCTCGTGCATCTATGCGAAGTATTGCCGAACAGGCAGGAGTTTCCCTAGGAACTGTAAGCAATCGTGTGCGCAGATTGGAAGATGCTGGTGTGATTCGTGGCTACAGTGTTCAGTTGGATCCTGAACTATCTGGCTGGGAGCTTACGGTTGTCATAGGACTTCGAATACAGAAGGGGAGACTGATTGAGATTCAAGAGAAGATTGCCAAGGACAATCGAGTCTACGGTGCTTACGATGTGACCGGTGAGTTCGACTCGATGATTATCGCTAGAGCTCAAGACAGAAGGGATCTCGATGATCTCTCAAAGAATGTGATATCAATAGACGGTGTCGAGAGTTCAGTCACTCACCTTGTCCTCAACACCGTCAAAGAGAGTTCCACAGTACTGCCTGAGTGACTACTGCGGATCATCTAGGAATTCCTCAATCAGGGGGTTCAGGTTTCGTGAGTGAGGGGCCAGTGCCTCTATCGTTCTGGCCTCCGGTTTCATCACCCTAAGCAACACCATCCTGAGTTCCTCATCGACTGGCATATCCAATGCCATCATTTGATCTCTCAATGCTGTCTGGAGTCTTCCTCCAGTTCTATCCCAATCCATCAGTAGTATCAAAGGCGGACCTTTGTCGACAATATTGCGAGTACCATAGTTGTCGTACAGATATGCAACCAATCGCGATATATCCCATCCCCTGTTTACTCGCTCTACTATGCCTGTGAATCCAAGTTCCCTGAGTGCCTTCTCATCTCTCAATCCCTCGACAAGAATTGGGCAATCGGGATTTCCCTCTCCAGGTCGATTTCTTTTGATGCTAGCCGCAATCGCATTGGCGGCGGCTCGGAATCGAATCTCCATGTCTGGCGGGCCTGCTCTACGAGCACGGTCCTCGACCCAATCTCCAAGCCCCTCTCTCTCAGACATCTCAGGCACCTATCATAGCCGCGGTATGACTCGATTCCAATACGATTCAGATGTCATGTGATTAATGCTCGTGAGGACGTTCTCTTGAACTCGTTCATTAATCGTCTAGTTTAGGCCTTCTAGATGTCAAATCCGCGATACTTATGAGGGGGTTTCGTGCGCATTGCATCAGGGGATTGGGATGGCTGGCATTACACCTCTATTCGATGCTATGTGGGATGACTACATGTTCTGGTCGATAGTGGTCGGTGCCATCGCCTTTGGTTGGCTTTACCACCACTCCATCTTCTACACCTCAAAGGAAGGAGAGAGTCCCAACATCGACAACATTGAAGTCGGCGTCTTCCCAAAGGAAAACGATAATCTCAAACTCGAAGTTACGTGGACTATTTTGCCCTTCATTCTCATCGTCTGGCTGACCTATATCTCATGGGAACCGCTAGATGCTGTGTGGAGTCAGACAGGTTCTGACGGTTATCACGGAAGCGAGTGCGCAGAGGGTCAATCTTCAAACAATTACATCGATGCTAGTGGGTATGTCAGATCTGACTGCTATCACGAAATCGGCATTGAGGGTCAGCAGTGGTTCTGGGAGTTCGACTGTTACGGATTATCTGAGGATTTGTGTTCTATTGATTTTGCGAGCGTGGAAGGTGAGCTCAAGCCCCACCTGATTCTGAAGGCTGGTGAGACTTATCTTGCCGAGATGACTTCTATTGATGTGACGCATGCTGTCAAAAATCCAGACTTCGGGATGATGGAGGACGTTGTTCCTGGACAGACGACTTTTCTTTGGATGCCCGCTGTAGAGGAGACTTCTTTCTTGATGCTGTGCGCAGAGTACTGCGGTGACAATCACGCATACATGACAGCACAGATTACTGTGGAGTGATAATATGGGAAAGAGTTCGGCTTCACGTAGGCTCGTATTGCTAGCTATGCTTGCTATTGCCATGGTAGTCGTCCCCGCAGTTACTTCTCTGCCAGCAGGAATCTCCGGTGTGAAAGATACCGGGTGTAACTGTCACGGTGCTGAGACGAGTTCCTCAGTTACTGCATCCATCACGGGTCTACCAGAGGCTTACAATGCCTCAGAGACTTATGTGGTCACCGTTTCATTCTCTGGTGGACCAAGTACAGACGGCAACATGAACCTCGGAGGATTCAACCTCTGGGCAAGTGATGGCGTCTTCGCCACTGTAGATGAGTCTACTCAACTATGGGGCCCTGCTGAGGCCAGCCACTCTGAGTCTGGTAACGACCAAAGGAGCTGGACTCTGGACTGGACCGCTCCAGAGAGTGGAGTCAATGTCGATTTCCGTCTGCATGTGAACTCAGTAAATGGTAACGAGGGCAATAGTGGTTCTAACGGAGATATGTGGAATCGCGCTGAAGTCACAGTACTCGGCTTCGGGGAAGGTCCTCTTCCCGATGTTGACCCGTTCAAGGTACTAGCTACTCTAGTAGTAATCTCAGGCGTGATGCTGTCGATTGTTGTAATGTACATTTTCTACAGAAAGAACCCCGACAGTTTCGACTGGGAGAACTTCGCCCCTTGGATTTCCGAGTGGCTGACCAGCACCGACCACAAGAAAATCGGAACTCTGTACTTCGTGCAGGGTCTATTCTTCCTCGGTGTTGGAGGAATCATGGCTCTGATGATCAGGATGCAACTTGCAATCCCCGGAAACGACTTCATCTCACAGGATTACTACAACCAGTTCTTCACCTTGCACGGAACTACAATGATTTTCCTAGCTGCTATGCCTCTGATTAATGGCTTCGCTAACTGGATTGTTCCTCTTCAGATAGGTGCCCCGGACCTAGCCTTCCCGCGCCTGAACGCAATGTCGTTCTGGCTTCAGCCAGTTGCCGCCCTGCTAATTTTCACTGGAGTGTTCAGTGGACAAGGTGCAGATACCGGGTGGACCGGTTACGCGCCGTATGTTGTCACTGAGACTACTCACACAGGAGTCAGTATGTGGGCAGCTGGACAACTCATGCTGGTTGCATCTTCCACTCTAACTGGAATCAACTTCCTGACAACGATGGCAGTGATGCGCGCGCCTGGCATGGGCTGGTTCCAGATGCCTCTGTTCACGTGGTCTATCTTGGTCGCCAACCTGATGCTATTCCTTTCCATCCCTGCTTTCGGTGTCGGTCTGATTCAAGTCTATCTCGACCGTACAATTGGTACTGCATTCTACGATGTCGCTTCTGGAGGCGATCCGTTACTGTGGAGTCACTTGTTCTGGTACTTCGGGCACCCTGAAGTATACGTCGTGATTGTGCCTGCATTCGGAGTAATCTCAGAAGTCATCGCTACCAGTTCACGGAGGTCAATCTTCGGCTACAAGTCAATGGTATACGCGATGGCTGGACTTGGTTTGGTCTCATTTATCGTCTACGGACACCACATGTTCACCTCAGGAATGTCCCCTACACTCCGCTTCATCACAATGCTGACAACAATGTTAGTTGCTGTGCCAACTGGAATCAAGATTTTCAATTGGCTGAAGACGATGCATGGTGGTTCTCTTGTCTATAGGACACATACATTGTGGACGCTGGGCTTCCTAGTGACCTTTACTCTGGGCGGAATCTCTGGGATGTTCTTCCCATCCATGGCCATGGATGTGCACCTGCATGAGACCTACTTCGTAGTAGCTCACTTCCACTATGTACTGGTTGGCGGCACCGTGTTCGGTTTCTTCGCTGCTATCTACTACTGGTACCCGAAGATGACTGGAAGGATGCTCGACGAGAGGTTGGGTGTCCTACATTTCCTTACTGCATTCATCTCATACAACGCACTGTTCTGGCCTATGCACAGATTAGGTGTAGTGGGGATGATTCGTAGGACACATACCTACTACATCACCACTGACGACTTCAACGCCCTACCTGAGTGGGCCGCTGATTGGAACATGTTGATTTCGATATCGGCATTTGTGTTCTTTGCTAGTAACCTGATTCTGGTCTACAACATGATCAAGACGCTGATTAGAGGAGACAAAGCACCTGCTGACCCATGGGGAGGATGGTCCTTCGAGTGGATGACCTCATCCCCTCCACCTACTCCCAGTTTCGACCCACATAACCTGCCTGAGCTCAAGGATGCCAACGAGCATGTAGCGAATGAGCCCGGGATAATCGGACAGATGTTCCGGAGGCTAATGGTCTCGGATGATACAACAGAGGAGGGATCACATTGAGCGATGAGCACCACGATTACGATCACCATCCTAGCCCATGGGGCCCACACGACTGGGGCCATGGTGCGCCACACAATTCCTACTCGCCTCTGGTGATGTCGATAGGTATCGGAATATTCCTACTAACCTTTGGCGGTCTGTTCAGCTTCGGCGAGTTCGACATGTGGTATCTGCCACTGGTCATCGTCGGATTAGCGGTAATTGGTATTGGATTGTTTGTCTGGTGGAGGCAGGACATGTCTTTCGATGGATCCTACGAGCCAATGGCCGCTGGAGCGCCATTCAAGAATATCCAAGTTAGAAAGGTTGGGATGTGGGTCTTCCTATGGTCTGAGATGATGATCTTCAGCTCTCTATTCTCGACCTATATGCGCTACAGACAGGGTATTCCAAGGTGTGATACGGTATTCGAAAGGGGATTGTTTGATCCAGTCACCAACCCTACTGGATGGCAGGATGGAGTCGTTGTCACATGTTTTGAGCCAGCCAGTCACCTGATTGCATCAAGCTGGTGGCACATTGCCCCTGGCGCAATCAACACCTTCGCGCTGATTATCTCATCATTCACAATTGTACAGGCTCTGCGCTGGGCACACAAACCAGTTGGTAGCGTGGATGAGGAAGTCCGAAGGAAGCGTATCTACAGGTATCTTGGAGCAACGACTCTGCTTGCCTCTCTCTTCCTGACACTGAAGATGATTGAGTGGTTCATCGGCTTCCATGTACCTGCAATCGACATCATCGGATTGCACGAGCATGAGATTCATTCCCTCTACAGTGAGGGTTATCTGATCAACAATGATCACTATCAGCATCATTCCTATGTCGATGAAGCTACAGGTGCTCATATGGTAGCCAACATCCAGGTCAGCGCTACATTGTTCTACGTCACCACAGGAACGCACGGTTTGCACGTACTGGTCGGTATCATTGGACTGGCATATCTCACATTCAAGGCCTGGACCGGGGCTTACAACCCACAGAGCGCTGTATCAATCGAATACTTCGGACTTTACTGGCACTTCGTCGACTTGGTCTGGGTTCTGGTCTTCCCGTTCTTCTATCTGTATTGAGGTAATCACATGGCACACAAGATTCTCGGAGTCGACGCATATTGGATGAACTTCTACGGCCTAATGATTTTGACTTTGATTGAGGTCTTGGCAGTAGGGGCTGACTTGACTTCTACCGCTGAAGGACTAGGTATGACTGAAAGGCAGATTACCCTGTGGATTCTGACGATAATCGCAGTACCGAAGTTCATCATGATAGCTGCTATCTTCATGCATCTTTGGGGAGATCGAGATTCAGGCATCCTCACCCTTACCGCTTTATTCCCTGCCTTCTTCATCATCATCATGATTCTCTTCATCGGACTGACTCACCCTGATGCAACGATTGGTCTGCCCGATTGGTGCAGACCGGGTAACTACGGCCTTTGAGTCCGAAAGGATTCATGGTTGACGGCGGTCTCGCAAACATGCTGCAGACGTCGCTTAGCCTGGTATAGCGCCGGATTTG
>CAYYAH010000051.1:0-8081 GCA_964470075.1 uncultured Candidatus Poseidoniales archaeon | reverse complement strand
CCTATTCCTTCTAGAGACTTGAACTCAGGAGTGAGAACCGCGGCTAGCGAGGCCGCCCCACTTGGTTCGACTACCATTCCCAGATTGTCTAGAATCAACTGCATCGCCTCTATGACCTGCTCGTCACTAACTCTGAAGATGGTCTCGAGATGGTCCCGGATTATTGGCCAGGTATGCTCACCCATACTGGTCAGAAGACCGTCACAGATTGTGTCCGGGCCCGTCTGGGGCAGGAATTCTCCTGCTTCGAGAGATCTGGCAGCATCGTCAGCTCCATCCGGCTCAGCACCAAAGATTCGGGTTTCGGGATTCATTGCTCTGGTGGTAATACTAGTTCCAGACATCAGCCCCCCTCCTCCTACAGGAGAGACGATGGCATCCAGATGACCAGCCTGCTGGAAGAACTCAAGAGCAGCAGTTCCCTGACCTGATATCACGTCTGGATTGTCATAAGGATGAATCAGTGAAGCACCGGTTCTATCCATAATTTCTCCAGCAGCGGCTTCTCTAGCAGCAAGAGTAGGCTCACAGAAGGTAATCTCTGCACCTTGATTGTTGACACCCAGTACCTTGACTCTAGGAGCGGTTTTTGGCATCACGATGTAAGCCTCAACCCCACGGTTCTTGGCCGCCATTGCGAGGGCCTGTGCATGATTCCCGCTGCTGTGGGTGCACACGCCATTCTCGGCTGCATCACCGAGCATAATCACCGCATTCGTGGCCCCTCTGAATTTGAACGCCCCAACATGTTGCAAATTTTCGCACTTCATCAGAACCTGTCTTCCAGCCGCATTATCAATCTCCTCGGCCGAGACCACAGGAGTGCGCTTCACGATACCATCCAGTCTCCCGGCCGCGGCGAAGACGTCCTCGATGTTGATTGAGTAATCCACGAACCTCGCTGTGAGAGGTCACTCATGACTCCATCGCTGCGCGGATTTCAAGCGCAGGCACCGCCTCGTCGTGGCATGAAGGCCCAGGCCGCCCCCGAATGGAGGACCCACGCAGCCATCGGCAGCATCCTACTACTCAACACTCTAACTCTCAAACTGACTCTGTTAGGTCCATGGGGGTCTGAGTCGTTCACTTTGGGCATAATCGGCCTTACCGGTCTTGTTCTGCTGTACATTGCTTGGTATCGATTTACTTTCAAGCGCAAGGGATTAGTTCCTTGGATGGATTTGTGGAAGGACCCGAAAGCCTCGTCAAGGAGTGTTATTTCAGCAGGCTTTGCCATCATTGCTGCAGCATGGCTCGCTGGAAATGTTGTCGATGAAGCCCTTCCCAAACCCACCGGCCTGATTCTAACTCTGGTTGGTCTGCTGACATTACTCAATGGAGTCTATGTCTATCTGAGCGTAGGTGCGCTTTCGGACTCGAAGTAGTCAGCGCCGGCCGGGCTTCCAGAATTGCAATGGCAGAGGCGACTTTCCTTGCATCGCCCTGAAAGCGAGATGATCTGCCCGCTCGTTCCACCTGTGACCGCGATGAGCACGCACATGCTCGCCCCTCAATCCGCGTACTGAATCTACCTCTTGCCACAAAGCCCTCACCACCTCGGCTAAATCTTGGTTGGCCTTGGCCCGCCACTCGCCTGAGGCGATATTCAGAGCGTATTGCGAGTCACCTCTGACTACCAGAGCTCCTCCTTCGGGTTGAGTCAATGTCCATCTGGCAGCATGAGCAATCGCTGTGAGTTCAGCTGTATTGTTTGAGCCAACTGTGGCCCCTAGAAAATCACTTGCCGATGGGTCCGTGACTACCGGGCCTAAACGCTCGGCGATGATTTCACCACCTCCGCGACCAATCCCACTGTCGCCTTCTACGACACAGAAACCCCATCCTGCAGGCGTGCTTGCTGTGACATTTCGATTCTCCTCACACGACCCATCGACGTAGATGTGTAGTGGAGGTTCGGGCATCTTCAGTCTCCAATCAGACCGGAGTATGTAGCCGCATCAAGCAGACCCTCAACTTGAGAAATATCGTCCATACTGAGTACGAAAATCCATCCCTCTCCATATGCGTCCTGGTTGATAACTTCAGGCGCGTCCTCAAGCGCCTCATTTGACTCAACAATTTCTCCTGCAACTGGTGCATAAATCTCGCTAACCGATTTGACCGACTCGACACTGGCACACGGCTCCATGGCACCGACCTTGGCTCCAATCTCTGCTAATTCAACCCAGACCACGTCTGTCAACGCATTTTGTGCGTAGTCCGTGATGCCTACTACGGCCCTGTTACCTTCGATTCTAATCCACTCGTGAGACTCGGTGTAGTGCAGGTCGCCGGGTACTTCGCTCATGTTTCTCGTGCCTCGGTGCTGCATTAAGGGAGTGAAGGTTTCGATACTCACTCTTCCTCCCCGAGTGACTTCTCGAGATGCTCTTTCTCCATCTCTGCCCATGCTGATCCCATGCTGGAGACATCAGCCTCCTGTTGTTCTTGGCGCAACCGCTTGACCATCTGACCCTCTTCCTCGCGGCTGATTAGTGAATCCAGTCTGGAAGAGCCATGGGTTTTATCTCCTAGCCAGCCAATGTATGCTTGGAGTAAGGTGGCGATAATCGCGAGCCCTGCAAAGAGGGGGGCGAGCGAGGAATCAACTGGTGATTCGTCCGATAGCAGCGAAATCCTACCCTCTGCGAGGGAGAGAGCAGTCAGCAGGTACAACGGTACTGCGAACCCTATCAGAACTCTGCGAGTTCGACTAGCCGGCGATTCCATGGATGCGCAACGGCATTCCACGCATAACTTGACCGCAGACTCACGGCTTTTCGCTAATCAGCTTGAGGACCTTGTATGGAAGCAGGGCCCGGTTGACTGGAGTGACTTCGAGGATGCGTCCGTCATCGCGTCTTCGAATATCTTGCAGAAGTGGATGACGACTCTTCTTGTGCAAAGTCAGCAGAGTCGGCATGTCATATTCCAGGGCCGCTCTAACTGAGTCAACAAATCCTTCACTCTCTACGGTGAACTTTCCGACTTCGTCAATTACCAACACATCGCAGTTACCAACAGCGTTACGGATGGCCGGAACACCGACCCTATCGATTTCAGTTGGATCTATTCCATATCCGAGAATTCTGGTTCGCGAGTCTATCTCGCGGTGAGCCATCACCCCACTCTCGCCGGTGGCGATGTCTATGCAGGCGTAACCAACTCGCTCGCCATTCTCGATAATCGCTTCACTTCTCATCCCACCGATGACGCTTGATCCAGAACCGGCATGCTCTTCGAGTAGCATACTGACCACCTTATCCAGTACGGCTGACTTGCCTGACCGAGGCAGTCCGGTGATGCCAATCTTCGGGTTAATTCCCATTACTTCTGCCTCTTATGCCAAAGCTTGCGCGATGGAACGCTCCGCTTACTGAGCCTTAGGATAATAGACTGTTTGGTCAAATGTTGCAATTTCGCAGGTAAATGGAATCGTTTTTCCTAGAAATGCCATGAATCAGAGAGTTTACTGCCTCAATTCGTAATTCAGGGTACCATCCGTAGAAGGTGGAGGAAGCGGCAACCTCTCAATTTCGTAATTGTTGACATTGTTGTTCGCAGCCCAGGCCCTGGACCATAGGTCCAGAGCATCTGAATTGAGTTGCTCGGCTAGAGACAGCAAACCTTGATCCACACCCCCGTGCTCTTCGGCTAGACCATCTAGAACAGCCTCTGGTAACTCGAGGTAGTTTACGGAGTTGCCTAGTACGCAATCGGGGGGGACTACAGCCCAGCGAAGGCGACGCTCCTTCTGGGCGTTCACGATGGCTTGACAGGCCACTCGAGATACACCCTTGGCCTCGATAGAGCCTTTCCAGAGAGCATGCGCCCTCTCTGTAGCATTATCATTAATACTTGCTTCATAGGCTGGATGGCGAATACTGACACTACCGCCCTCGAGCAGGAAGTGGCTGCCTCTGATGAAGGGAACTCCATCACTATCCATGCCCCATCTATCGATGTCTGAGGACCACTTCGATTGGTCAACCTCACCGACCCTGACTCGGATTGGCTCATCACTCGGGTTGAGCCAGTTACCTTCCTCTCCAAGCCGGGGCTGATCTGCTAAATCCCCAATTGCTTTGAGTACTGCTCTTCTAGAGAAATCATCACGGGGCATCCGGGGCACAGCCCAGGTCATATCGGTCCACACCGACCAAGGTCCGCGTTCCATCTCAATGAATGGCGAGCTACTGTCTAGGCCAGACTTTGTTGAGATATCTTCAGCTTGCAATGGCCCGAAACTAGTCATCATCTCGGTCTTACCACCCACCTCAACTCCAATCACCGAAACACCTTGTGAAGTTCCGGGAAATATTCTCTGAGGCTCAGGGAAGGACCATGAGGAAATCCATTGATTCTGCTCTACAATCATCTTGCGGAGAGCCACACTGCTCTTCTCTCTCAAGACGGTGTCAGGGACTATCATGCGCACCCTGCCTCCCTCTGTGACAAGCTGAAGCGACCTCTCGATGTACAACCTGTACAGGTTCACATTACCTCTCAGGGCAGAGAATCTTTTGCTACCATCAATCTCGGTAGTGTTGCGCAACGACCTCGATAGTTTCCTCCGCATTTTGCTGCCTTCAGGATGACCTCTGAATCTGTCCTTGATGCGCAGCCATGGAGGCCTACTGACGATTAGACGTGGACTTTCCTGCCATGGCCAATCATCCCTCAGGGCATCGACTTGTCTGACACTAGACTCCAGAATCTCACTGACCTCTTTGCGACCTATTCGCTGGAAATCACCATCTCCTTCCAAATCTACCAAACCTGAGCGCGCGAGCACTAGCAAGATACGTCTGCGAGCACAATTCACTGCGATTTGAGAAGGATCAGCCATCTGCAAACCGCGAAGTAGTCGAAGAGTATCTTCACGAACTTGCTCTGCGGGCAAATCCCCGCATCTCGATACGTGGATTCTCAATAATCGACTCGGAACAACTCCTCCGGCGACTGCTGGGTCTGAGAAAGGAATGGGAATCCCTGTACGAGTCACCTCGCCGGCGTGAATAGCGCCCTCGGACGCCTCCTCCGAGCCACTGAGGACGGTCTGATTGAGCTTCTCAGCGTAAGCCCTGAATCCCGGCGGCATTGCGGCTAGAGACAAGGTTGCTGGAGGCTCCTTAACGCTCTTTAAGAGGCCCTTGAGCTCATCTGCCAACACTGCACGAACCAATCTATCAGGGGTTGAGTAAGCTCCCCTAGGAGAACGCCCGTCGCTGTCTGCCTCATGTCGGGCCAGAAGATGCTCTAGGACCGCCCCAGGATCTGAGATTAGGCCGGCTGGAAGAGTCGGCCATGAACTTGGCATAGTTGCAGCGATTGGCAGTTTATGGAGCACCGCCTCCTCCCATGAGTCAAGCCACTTCTCTAATTGTTTTACACGATTCGGACATACATGATCGAGGCGTGCGTACCATCCCGAGGCGACACTTGACATGGTACTACGTTTGGCCGAATCGCTGCCATTCTTTGAAGGGCACGGTCGGTTGATATTCAGGTTGCCAGTGGACTCAACCGTTCAATCCGAAAGAATCCTCTTCTAATTCGATGATTACTCGACGGTGGAGCAACCAAGAGACCGCCTCATCAATCTCGTCAGTTCTAATTCCAAAACCCTCTAATTCGGCTACCAGCAGGTCGAAATGGAGTTGTTCTTCCCCTCTCTCAATCGACTCTTCAATCAGCCCTAGGATGTGCTCTGAAACTATAGCTAGGAATGGGTCATCATCGACATCTAGGGAACCGAAGTCAACAGCCGCCTCACCCTCGTCTTCGGCTTGTAGCAAATTCTCCTTTTCAGTATCCTTCTCGTAGACATCGAAGAGATTCTTCTGATGAGGGTCCATCCAAGTCGAACGCTCTACAACTTCGCGCTGGCGCCGCAACCTCTTGACCAAAGTCTCGATTCGGTGCAATCTCTGCTCCAAACGCAACCTCTCTCTTCCAAGATGACTCTCTACCAACTCTAACTCTTCTCCCGCCCTCTTGTCCAACCACTCCGAGAGGTCCCATGATGGGTCTAGCCTGAGCATGGTCTCCCAGAGCCTCGCAACAGATTCAGGCAAAGACCTGACGTCTATTCGTGGGCTTCCACTTCCATCCTCCGGCTGACGGTCCATGTAACACCTGTTCGTATTGACCGTCTATCAATTATCGCCTAGAACCAGCAGAGTTTTCGAGGGTTGGATTGATGAATGAAAAGCAGGTGCCGGGGCCGTGAGCCGATACCGTCTGACTGTCCTCCCCGGCGACGGCACGGGGCGAGAAGTAATCGTAGAGGCGATGCGCATAGTCGAGACCCTAGAGGCAAACAGCCCTCTTTCGTTTGATGTGACAGAGATTCCATGTGGCGGACAATACTACCTCGAGACTGGCGAGGAGTGGCCTGAGGGCTCGTTTGAGCATTGTAGAGACAACTCCGATGCAATCCTTCTGGGAGCGATTGGTTGGCCAGACGCGAAGTTGCCTAACGGGGACAACGCGGGTGCACAATGTATTCTCGGCCTAAGGTCCGGCCTCGATCTCTATGCAAATGTGAGACCTGTCAAGCTATATCACGGAGTTCATCACAAGGTGCACGGAGTTTTCTCTGATATCTGGGAGTCAGATTTGGTTGATATGGTACTAATCAGAGAGAACACCGAAGGATTGTATCACAGCCTGCTTAGACGATCTGCCCAAGCGGCCATGGGCGCTAAGGACGAACCGATTACAATCGAGAAGTTTCCCGGACTAGAGGGCGAAGTCGCTTGGGATCCAAGACCTATTTCGCGCCACGGCTCTGAGAGAGTAATCAGGTTCGGTTTCGAACTAGCTGCTCGTAGAGAGAACAGATCCGGCACCAGTCAAAACGTCACCTGCGTTGACAAGAGCAACGTTCTGCGCGGATGTAGATTGTTCAGGCAGATTTTCAATGAGATTTCCCAGGAGTACCCCAATACCAATTCAAACCACGCATTCATCGATGCATTCACTATGTGGCTGGTCAGGGACCCAGAGGACTTCGATGTGGTGGTCCTACCGAACATGTTCGGTGACATCGCAACCGACCTTGCCTCCGTTCTGCAAGGAGGCCTAGGCATGGCGGCCAGCGCCAACATCGGCGACAATCACATGCTGTTCGAACCTGTTCACGGCTCGGCCCCGAAATACGCCGGCCAAGACAAGGTCAACCCAATCGCTGCAATCTCTTCTGTTCAACTTATGCTGGACAACCTAGGTGTACGTCACGATGATGAGGACGCCACAATCTGCGGTGAGATTCTCGAAGCAGCCTTGGCATCGCACCTCTCTGAGGGGGGCGTAAAGACCTATGATTTGGGAGGAGATGCCAGTACGACCGAGGTCGGCACTGCAATCTCCGAGCGCTTTGAGACTCTGCTGAAAGAGCACTACGCCTGATAAGGCCGAATCCGAGCCATCACGGCCAGTGCATCGTTTAGAGCCGTTGTATTGTCCCAGTCAGTCGGCTCTACTTCCCCTGCAACTACTTCGGACAATAGAATCGAAGCCGCCCTAGCAACCTCGTCCACTACTGTGACATTTGCAGTCATAGCAGTCCGAGATAAGGGGTTCAAGTCTACCACCAGAACCTGTTTGCCTAGTTTGACAAGTGCTTCACAACGATCACCGTCCTCCAGCGGAACCAGTACAGTATCGGCTCCACCAATGCCTTCACTGCAGCATACCGAACGAGGACCCTCTAGTCCTGGAATCGTATCATCTGGATTACTACCTAGAAATCTTACCGAGGATACCGCTGCAGACCAGTCACCTTGCCATCCATCCGGGACAGGCCCATTTGCTACCTCCTCGGCTTGCTCCTCGAGCCTTGACAGCAGGCCGGCAACCCTCTTGGGGGTCCTATAGTACAGATTAACTTCGATGGGGCACCCGACGACCGCAGCAACGCGAATCAAGTCGCGACCAGATAGGATGACTGTGTTGCCATTAACCGAAATTACAGGGTTCTTGGCTGCCATGAGTCTAGCAGCCATCTCACGAATAGCCATCCTAGCCGAATCCGATGTCTTTTCTCCGAGTAGATAGTCGAACGCTTCCCCCCTCCC
>CAYYAH010000050.1:0-8124 GCA_964470075.1 uncultured Candidatus Poseidoniales archaeon | reverse complement strand
GGATTCGTTGGTCACTAGTATCACCGAGCGTACGCGATGGAGGGGCGGGGTTATTCAACCCAACTGAGGCATTACGAGCAGTCAGATAATCATCGCTGTCTGCGGAAAGCTGCGGCGGCAACCATACAAGCCAAGGCAGCCAGTACTCCAGGAGCGGGTAAAGGTGAGTCAGGTTCCTCAGGATATGACCAATCAATCAAGAGGACTACAGATAGGTCGTCGCCATCCCAGATCATTGGTATGTCCAATGTGGATGTGCCAGTCAGTCCATCGAATTCGTAAGCCTCGTGGAGAACATGGCGATAGTAATCAAGGCCGTTTGTTCCATCGGGATAGTAGGCGCTGTCTTCGATGAACATCACCCATGGAGAGAGAGTAATGGTAGGGCAACTTCCACCTCCATCCATGCAATTGTATTCCAAACCACTCAAATTCCATGAGGCCTGAAGTGAGCCTTGCTCAGTCTGTGATATCGAGAAGGATGCGAGGCCGGTGAAATGTGATGATGACCCGGTCGCAAGTGAAGTTGCAAAGTCATTCACAAGGCTGCTTGAGCTAGACCTGCCGCCTACGTGTATTCTCTCTCCGAAGAAGACATTGGTAGGAGGAACTCGGGTATCGGGCAGGGGTTCAGAGCCAGCATAAGATGCGTCCCCATATGTGGTCTCCCAGCGATGTTCAGTAGAGTTGCTTCCAAACGGATCTAGGGCCTCGTACCTGTGTCTGTGATAGTGAATCAAGAACACATCGGTATCTGAAATAGCCTCGTTTAGTTTGCTTTCTGTGTATACGCAGCTAGTGCACCAAGTGGCAGTGTATACTTCAATGACAGGAACGAAGTTATCCTCCACCACCGTCGTTTCTGAGATGTTGGAAGCGTTACCCAGTGAAATGGCGATTGCCCCTACAGTTCCTCCGTTCACGCCCAATCTGGCATCGTCCCACATCGAACTAGCCTCGCTGCTCAAAACCGTGGTAGTAAGTGACGACAGCAGCAAAGTCGTGATGAGGACTGTGGTAATGCGCATGGTCTTCGGTGCGCTAAGGGATATTGAATGCTTGCGGGTCATTGAGCATCTTCGAACGCTGCAATGGCCCGGTCGATATCTTCGTCAGTAATGTGCAGATGCACTACCGCTCTGATTGTCGATTCTTCGAGATCCAGCACGTCGACCCCCATTGAAGCTAGGCTCTCCACAAGCGCCTTCGCACCGCCTTCACAACAATCGACATACACCATATTCGATTGTACTGCGTCGAGGTCGACCGAATAGGCTTCCATCGCATTCACGGCCTCTGCGAGTCGTCGGGCTCTAGCATGGTCGTCGGCTAGCCTTTCGATATTGTTCTCAAGGGCGTACAATCCAGCAGCAGCGAGCATTCCAGCTTGTCTCATTCCGCCACCGAACATCTTGCGCCATCTGTGAGCCTCGGAGATTGTTGCCGCGTCCCCGACCAATACTGATCCCACAGGAGCTCCCAAGCCCTTTGAAAGGCAGATCGAGATGGTGTCAAAATCCCTGACCATTCTAGCCGGATCGGTTCCGCTAGCAACCACTGCATTGAACATTCTAGCACCATCCAAGTGGGCTCTACAGTCGTTCCTGTGTGCGACTTCACAAATCTCATCCAGAGTCTCCTGATCGTAAACCGAACCGCCGCCGACGTTGGCGGTATTCTCAACGCAAATCAATGTACATTCGGGATAGTGAGAGTCGCTTCCTGCGACCTTTCTGATGGCTTTCTGAACATTCTCCGGCGCCATTTGCCCCATATCTCCTTCAACAAGTGAAATCGAGCATCCAGCGAGTACAGCATATCCTCCAGCCTCGTACATGTAGATGTGACTCTTACGATGGGTGACAATCTCGTCGCCCGGTCTGGTTTGGGTCTTTATTGCCACAGCATTCGACATTGTGCCCGATGGAACAAACAGGGCTGCTTCCTTACCGAGCATCTCTGCGACGCGGTTCTGAAGTTCAATCACTGTTGGGTCGTCTCCAAGTACATCGTCTCCGACGTCAGCTATGGCCATGGCATCACGCATTGCCTCGATAGGTTGCGTTACGGTGTCACTGCGGAGGTCGACTCTGTCGCCAGGGTAGTCTCGCATGGGTTCACGCGGAGAACCTATCACATTTCAACTGCGCTAGACGGTCACTCTTCCTCTTGAGAGGCTTCAGTGCTGGTTTCCTTCGCAGGCTTTGGTCTCTTCCTTTTACCTTGCGGAGGTCTCCTCCTCTTGCCCTTTGGTGGCCTTCTCTTGCCTTTCTTCGGAGACTTTGGTTTCTTCTGAGATTGCATGAAAATTGCTGCAATGGCTAGTATCGCAACTCCTCCAGCGATGGCAATCATCGGGAATTCAGCTTCATCCTCAATACAGCTTGTCATTCCTATATCCGGCTGGCTAAACCCATCAGCACACGCAGTCTGACTGATAGCAGCCGACCCCTCAACATAGTGATCTATTGATGCCTCGGTGCACCCCATCCTTCCAGAAATCGGCTGATATGTTCCTGGTTCGCATGGTGTCTGCGAGGTAGCTGAGCCAGTTGCAACGAAGTGCCCGGCCTCGGACTTAATGCACTCATTCTGACCTGCCAATGGTTGGTAGGTTCCAACTTCACATGGGATTTGAGATTCGGCCCCTTGGGACGGACTATGGTGACCTGGATCAGCATCCAAGCATGAGGACTGGGTCTCCTCTGGTTGGTATGTTCCTTCATCACAAGCGGTGGAGGCCGTGGCTCCCTGGTTGTCCACATACCTGCCCTTCTCGGCTGAGATACAATCATCCTTACCAGTTGATGGTTGATATGTTCCAATGTCGCAAGGAATCTGGTCTACGGTGGCGGGCTCAGGTGCATAGTGGCCCGAATCGGTCTCGATGCAAGAGGTCGAAGAGGGAGAATTCTGGTATGTGCCGGGGGCACATGCCGTCTGCTCAGTCTCTGCCGACCAATCCGTATAGTATCCAGGTTCATTGGCAGTGCAGTCGGAAGCCCCTGCCTGCGGCTGATGAGTTCCGGGTAGGCATGCCTCTTGGCTCGTAGAGCCTTCTTCGGACACCGAGTATCCGGGATCTGCAACTGTACACTCTGCTTTGCCTTCACTAGGTGCGTAGGTGCCCTCGGCGCAGGGGGACTGGGATGTGCTGGCGGGCCCAGTAGCGTGATGTCCCGGGTCAGCATCTATGCACCCAGTAGAGGCGGATTCGGGTTGGTAACTTCCTGGAGGACATGCCACAGGATTTGCGGTTCCCTCTTGCTGTGTGTAGTATCCAGGTTCGTTTGTCAAGCATTCAGTCATACCCATGGATGGTTGGTTGAATCCTGGTGAACAGGCCAACTGCTCAATGGCTGCGCTGCCAGGAACATAGTAACCAGCATCGGCATCATCACAAGCTTCGAATCCCCTCCTATCAGCATACGTTCCGGGTTCACACTCAATTTGTTGGATCGAGCCTTCGCCGGGAGCGTAGTGTCCCTCTGAGGCCGAGAAGCAACTGGTCTGTCCACCTACAGGCTGGTAGAAGCCCGGTGCACAAGGAATCTGAGTGACCTGTCCTTGTACCAGAACGAAGTGTCCTTGGTCGGCATCTAAGCAAGATGGTTGGCCGAAATTCGGCTGATAAGTTCCCGGAGCACATACTGTTTGGGAGATGCTACCGGATTGTGCTGAGTAGTTCCCCGGTGTTGCATCTATGCACGAGGTTTGTCCGATATCGGGCTGATAAGTGCCCGGAGCACATGCCGTCTGCGTGGCTGAACCCAATTGATCGGTATAGTAACCAGAATCGGTTAGATAACACGAGGTTTGGCCTGTGAATGGTTGGTAGGTCCCATTAGCACAAGGGGTCTGTTCTGTAGAGCCGTTATTGGGAACATAATGTCCGGGTGAAGCATCTACGCATTCGTATCCTACGAGGTAGTGTCCAGCAGTACAGACGGGAGGAGGATAAGGCAATGGGTCGAAGATAGAAAGAATTCCATCTCCATCGGGATCTCTATCGTCAAGGTGAGCATGTGTAGTGGCGGAAGAACTCGTGCCTCCGAGATCTACCCAAGCGGGCTCATCTGAGTCAATTTCGATTCCCAATCCTAGTCGGCCTCCTGCACTGTGCCCCCAGCAGTATACTGAACCATTGGTGATTATCCCACAGGAGTGGTGATATCCAGTTGAAATAGCTTGGAAGGAGAGGTTTCCGTTCACAACGATAGGTATGTTGGAACTGTTGGTGGTATTGTCTCCCAGTTGCCCGTAGGTGTTGTCTCCCCAGCACGCGACACTGTTGTCATCGAGAATCGCACAGACGTGCTCCTTTCCCATGTCGATTGATATGGCGGTTCTTCCTGAGGGCAGAGATGCATACGCTCCTGTTGTCGCAGCTAAATTGGAATCTGAACTAGTTCCGTCACCGTGCTGGCCATACGAATTGTTACCCCAGCAATATACACTCCCGTCGTCTAGTAGACCGCAGGTGTTGTTGACGCCGACTGCAATGGCGGCTAGTGTCCTATTTGATGGAATAACGGTTATCGGGGTGGGTGCGTTTTTGTCGGCCATGGTGCCGTCTCCTAGTTGTCCATGTTGGTTGTATCCCCAGCACATTCCGCTTCCGTTTTCTAGAATCACACAACTGGAGTCGCCGCCAAGATTGACAGCAACGGCAGTTTGGTTCTGAGGCAGTGGTATTTGTGTAGGATAGCCGACGTCCTCATTAGCTCCACCAAGAGTACCGTTGTTTCCTACTTGCCCCCATAAATTATCTCCCCAACAGTACAGATTGTAGTCATCATATATTGAGCAAGTATGGTGGAACCCCGCAGCTATCTCAATTGGTGTTACATTACCCATTACTGCAAAGAATGGACTTGCGTGCCAACCAGAGTGGACTCCATGGCCAAGTTGCCCGTGTCCTGCCTCGCCCCAACATTTGACTGAATTGTCGGTCATTATGGTGCAAGAATGATGCCCAAATGAGGATGTCTCAATTGCGGTGTACGCCCCGCCCTGTTCACTAAGATGAACTTCATCAGGTTCCCAGAATTCGGTCCAAATGTATGAATTACCCAGGAATCCCTGACCCGCGTCACCCCAGCACTTCATGGATTGGTCATGCAGAATCACACATGTGTGTCGGGTTGAAGCGGTTAGAGAAGTTGCAGTGTATATTGAACCATCGTGAAATCCTGGATGATTGATGTTAGAATTCGAATGTGTCTCAATTACTATCTCTTCTGCAGGTAATTCCTTTCTTTCGTCAGAGTCTATCGAGATCGAAGCAGACATTCCGAGGAGCATGATGACAAGCGTTACTGAGAGGCAGGTTCGTCTTACATTGGCAGGGCTCATGGGCCCCTGACATCAATAGAGAGTCTTAACGGTTATTCCGTTGTTATTTAGTCAAGAAAAACTCGGACGGTCAAACTAATTTGTTTCCAGCCTTACGGAGGGATGTGTCAGAGGAAAGCGGAATGCCTGAGCGAGTGGAGTCGTTTCTGTCTGACAACTGCCCTCCAATGGGGATATACGAGACTCTGTACGCATTCAGAGATGCCTTTGGAAGTTTCATGGGAACCGAAGGAACACATCCATGGTCGCAAGGATTTCCCCTAACAACTCCACTCGAGAAGTTTGGCGGCCCGCCCCTCCCAGATAGCGTGGATGTCACTTGGGAGGATCGTTTCTATCCCAAGGCTTGGGGTCATCCTGAGTTGCGCGAGGCAATAGTCGACTTCTACAACTCTCGCTACGGCTCCAGCATCACTCCGGAGAATGTCATGGTGTTTGCCGGAGGTAGGCCCGGGATCTACACGGTGATGGCTTTTCTCAAGGAACATATCAAGGTGAGAATCGGAAATATCGAGTGGCCTGCCTATCTTGATATCCTGACACAGACAAACACCGAGTACGATATTGTGCCCTTCACCAAGGAGAATGGTTTCCACCCTCACAACTCGGAATACTTTGACCGAGATGGAGTCGACGAGGGCACGGGCCTGATGCCTGTCATCTCAAATCCTCAAAACCCATCTGGTCAGACTCGTTGGGGAGAGGAACTCAAGGAATTAATCGAGATGGCTGAGCAACCGGGTCACGGGATACTGCTCGATGAGGCCTACGAAATGTTTCACTCTCCATCAGTTAGTGGCATCGAGTTCGTGAAGGACCTAGACAACAGCAACGTTTTCCTCGCTGGAGCCTGTACAAAGGGACTACAATCTCCGGGAATCCGTATCGGCTGGATAATCGCCAGCAAGACCAACATCGAAACGATGGCCAACTACTCTAGTTTCGGCATGGGCGGAGTTAGTCATCCCTCACAACACTATGCAGTCATGCTGCTTCAACCTGAGCGAGTCAAGCAGGCTAGAAAGGCGGTCGAAGAGCATTACAATTGGCAGCGTGAGCGATATGGCAAGGCATTCGAAGAGATGGGTTTGGGGGTTTACACAGGAGATGGTGGATTCTACCACTGGTTGGAGTTGCCCGAGGGCCTGACCAGTGATGAGTTGAACAAGCGGCTGTTCAAGCGAGGCGCGGCAGTCCTGGGTGCTTCTGATTGCGATATGGCCCGACCTCATTCTAAGGATCCCAGCTACCAAACTCCGTACTCGCGCTTCTTCCGCTTCTCATTCGGCCCGTTGCTGCCCGAGACGTTTGAATCTGATATTCAATTGTTCAGAGAAGTTTTCGAGGAGTACAAGCGGGATGCGGTTCACTCAGCCGAAGCATAGATGTTGTAAGCATGCAGAGGTGGAGTATATACGTGCAGATTGACTAATTCCGCGTCTGTATCGTTTGAAACTCTGTGAATATCGGGTTCTTCTGCAGCACATACCTCTCCGGGCTGATAATGTCTGATGTTTATCGGACTAGCGAGTCCTTGTTCATCGGTCTCGTAAATTGTCTCAGTGGACACTCCATCGACTATTAGGAAGGCACAATCGCTACCCACATGATCGTGGATTGGAGTGTCCTGTCCGGGTGTCCAGCAAATCGCAACCAGCTCATAGTGCTCTGATTTCTTGATTACATTCCTCTGGTAGCCGTCATCGGCGTAGCCGATGCATCCCTTGAGGGCAGGTAGATTGACTTCGAGGTTGCTGAGATGATTGTCTAGCTCTGAAAGACCTGGTCTGCGATCAATCGAGTCTAGCCATGCAACCAGGCCTTTTAGGCCTGGACATTCCGAGAGAAGGTTGTCTCGGACATTCGGATCGATGGCTACCTGCGTGACCATGCTTCCCGAGTAGGGGTCAGCCTCATGACGATTTAGGCTGAGAATTCGAAATTAGTGATTCGGTTCAAATTCGGTGCGTAGCACCGAGGATGTTAGGAAATCGCACTGTGTGGGCTGATATCAGGTGTTCTGAGTAACACTGGCTTACGTAAAAACCCATATTTTCAGGGGTTTATTTCCGGATTTCGTAGGATTCTATTATAAATCGTAGTGGAAGCCCGCCACTAACTCACAAGAGTGAGGAGTGAAAACATATGGATATGGATAAGAATGCAATGATGAATGAGGTTGGAGGAGCTTTCATGGTTTCTTGGCTGGTACTAGCTGGTGCTGGCATAGATTCCCTGGCAGGTGCTCTAATCCTAGCAGCAGCATGGATGGCAATCAGTGGAGCGCACGTCCTGCCTGTTGTCACATGGTCCCACATGATGACTGGTGACCTATCTGACACAGATGGAATGATGGCGAACGCAATGTTGCTCGTGTCTCAGGTTGTTGGTGCGGCTTTGGCCCTAGCACTGATGACTGAGGGAGGAGCAATTGAGACTGGTTGGGCAGCCGCCGCATGGGAGGCACCAGATCTCTGGGGCGCTCTCACTATGTTGGCAGCTGGCGCAATCTTCTGGACTGTGTACAGCCGCTGTGACGCCTGGGTTGCTGCCTTCGCTATGATGGCGTTGGCTGGAGCTATGGGCGGAGTAGATGCTGCACACGAGATGGGGGCATCCGCGCTCAACGGCATGGACGGCGTGCAAGACGTCGCTATGCACTGGATAGTCGATGGCGCAATTGTTGGCCTCGGCGCCAAGGTCGGCATGATGGTCGACGACCTCTGATCAATTTAGGAAACTAAACTGACAGAATTACGTAAGGCGGAC
>CAYYAH010000049.1:0-8180 GCA_964470075.1 uncultured Candidatus Poseidoniales archaeon | reverse complement strand
CAAACTGATGCTTGGAGGGGCAATCTGGTATTTCTTCGCCATTGCCAATTTTGAGCACAGACAGCAGCACCTGAGGCTACTGATTTCTATGGTTATTCTGACCGTAGGAATGGCCCCTGGTTTACGTAATGTCGGAAGGCTAGCTTTGGGCGTATAATTTCGACATCTATGATGTCGACTCCATTCAATTGAAGTTCCACTCGCTCCCTCGCTGTCCTAGAGCATGGACCGGTTGCCAACATCAATTGACCCTGAGAGCGCAGATTTCGCGTCTCGATTCGAGCACAATTCTGCCTTGTGTGAGACTCTCAAGTCAAGGCTAGGCTCAGTCAAGCAAGGTGGAGGCGAGAAGTATGTCCAGCGACACCGTGAGCGAGGTAAGAGTCTGCCCCGAGAGAGAATTTCAGAGATCTGCGACCCCGCCACTCCCTTCCTAGAACTCTCAAGCCTTGCAGCCCACGAGTTGTACGATGGCAGAGCGCACTCCGCAGGCATAGTCACCGGAATCGGTGTCGTCCATGGTAGAGAGTGCCTATTCGTTGCCAATGATGCCACTGTGAAAGGCGGATCTTACTATCCGATGACTGTGAAGAAGCACGTAAGGGCTCAAGAGGTGGCAGAGGAGAACAACCTTCCTTGCATCTACCTAGTTGACTCAGGCGGTGCCTTCCTACCGATGCAGGATGAAGTGTTCCCTGACAAACTCCACTTCGGCCGTATATTCCGAAATCAAGCAATTCTCTCAAGCAAGGGAATTCCACAAGTTGCAGCAGTGCTTGGATCGTGCACTGCTGGAGGTGCCTACATTCCAGCGATGTCTGATGAGTCAATCATCGTCAAGGGCAACGGCACCATCTTCCTTGCCGGACCTCCGCTGGTAAAGTCTGCCACAGGTGAGGAGGTCACCGCTGAGAATCTAGGCGGAGCAGACCTACACACAAGAGAGTCTGGCGTGGCTGACCACTTCGCTGAAGACGAACCCGAGGCACTCAGAATGGTTCGCAACATAGTCGAGAACCTGAATGTCTCTCCCAAGCACAGGTTGGATGTCTCCCGGCCCGAGGAACCGGCACACGACCCAGATCAATTACTAGGAGTAATCCCGAAGGACAACAGGACTCCGTATGATGTCAGAGAGGTGATATCGAGGATAGTTGATGGCTCTCGGTTCCACGAGTTCAAGCAGCGCTACGGTAACACGCTTGTTTGCGGCTTCGCTAGAATCCACGGCTACCCGGTTGGAATAGTTGCCAACAACGGTATTTTGTTCTCCGAGTCGTCACTCAAGGGAGCACATTTTGTCGAGCTCTGTGGCCAGCGAGGCGTACCTCTCATCTTCCTCCAGAATATCTCAGGATTCATGGTTGGAAGAGAGGCAGAGTCCGGTGGAATAGCCAAGGACGGTGCCAAATTAGTCACAGCGGTTTCTTGTGTCCCAGTACCAAAGTTCACAGTCATCATCGGAGGTTCACACGGGGCGGGCAACTACGGGATGTGCGGTAGAGCCTATGATCCAAGATTCCTGTTCATGTGGCCCAATGCCCGTATCTCTGTGATGGGAGGTGAGCAGGCTGCGGATGTCCTGTCCACCGTCGGCAATGCCGACCCCGACGAGATTAGGAATAAGTACGAGAACGAGAGCAATCCCTACTATTCTTCAGCTAGACTCTGGGATGACGGAGTAATTGACCCAAGAGACACTAGGGATGTCCTAGGACTATGCATTTCCGCAAGCCTGAACGCAGATATGCCAGAGCAGGATTACGGAGTATTCAGGATGTGAGAAGATGATGTCAGACGCAAACCCTGAGTGCAGTATGTGCAGATTGGATATCAACGGCCCAACTGCAACCATCACACTGGATCGTGTTGAAGCCTACAACGCCCTCAACATCCAACTAATTTCTGAGATTACCGAGTTACTAGATTGGACTGCCCAACACTCCGTGGGAGAGACTGGTTCACTGCGCGACTCATCAGGCTCCGAGTATCTACGGGTTCTCGTACTGCGATCTGCGGGCAAGCACTTCTGCGCAGGTGCGGACATCAACATGATGCGTGATGCCGGCTCGAAGACTCCTGAGCAGAATCGGGCCGACTCAGCTAGACTCGACAGGTTGTTTCACAGCCTATGGGCGCATCCCTGCTTCACCATAGGCTGTGTCCAGGGAGTGGCTCTTGGTGGAGGTGCAGGACTGGTATCCTGCCTTGACCACGTCATCGCCGAACCGAATACCAGAATTGCCCTCTCTGAGGCCAAACTTGGAATCCTGCCGGCTGTAATCGGACCCTACGTTTACCGCAAGGTAGGAAGTGCCGAGTTCCGTAGACTATCGATGCTCGCAAGTAGAGTCGGAGCAGAAGAAGCACTCAGAATTGGCTTGGTAAGCAGCATTGCTGATTCTACTGACGACTTTGATTCTGTATCTAAAACTGTGATTGAGGATCTGATGAGTAGTGGTCCAACGGCAGTCACTGAGGCAAAGAGACTGACAGAGAAATTGGATACATGGACAGGCTCTTTCGAAGAACTCAGGCAATGGACTTTGGACAAGACCAGCGAGATGCGAGGCTCCCGCGAAGGTCAGGAAGGCCTCTCCTCGTTCCTAGAGAGGCGTCCGCCGGATTGGGCGTCGAGGGACGGGGAAGGTTAGCATGAACGAGCTACCATTCAATGCAGTACTAGTCGCCAATAGAGGCGAGATTGCCGTCAGAGTCCTTACTGCAGCCAGAGAGGCCGGACTCAAAGGAGTAGCAGTATACTCAGATGCGGATGCCAAGGCACTGCACGTCGAGGTGGCAGACGAAGCAATTCACTTGCATGGAGGAACTCTGGCTGAGACTTATCTCAACTCTGATGCCATTATCGACGCAGCCCAGAGAAGCGGCGCTCAGGCTATCCACCCGGGGTACGGTTTCCTTTCTGAGAGGGCCGACTTTGCTGCTGCTGTCAAGCGAGCAGGATTGGTCTGGATTGGGCCCCCTCCAGCAGCCATCTCTACGATGGGAGACAAGATTTCTGCAAGATTGAAGATGATGGAGTCAGGTGTGCCCGTGATTCCCGGTGAAGAACTCTCAGTTCCTGACGGTGCGGATCATCTAGGCCAATTGGCAGCATGCGCTGCTAGAGTTGGATACCCGCTCCTGCTCAAGGCAAGCGCTGGAGGAGGTGGAAAGGGAATGAGGGCAGTTAGCGAGCCAAAGATGCTCAGAACTGAATACGAGGCTGCCTCGAGAGAAGCCTCAGCAGCATTCGGAGATGGAACAATCTACGTTGAGAGGCTGTTGGTAGGTGCTAGACATATCGAGGTCCAAGTGTTAGCAGACTCGCACGGTAACTGCATCCATCTGAATGAGCGCGATTGCTCTCTGCAACGTAGGCATCAGAAGGTCATCGAAGAGGCACCTTCTCCAGTAGTCAACGCCGAATTGAGAGATGCAATGGGGGCTGCAGCAGTTAGGGCTGCAAAAGCAGTCGACTACGAAGGCGCGGGAACAGTCGAGTTCCTGCTTTCCGACAGAGGCGAGTTCTTCTTCCTCGAGATGAACACTCGACTGCAGGTTGAACACCCAGTTACTGAGATGATTACTGGAGTTGATTTGGTCCTCAAGCAATTTGAGGTAGCAGCAGGGATGCCATTGGGACTCACTCAATCAGACATCGGCATTACCGGGCACTCTATGGAGGCACGAATCTATGCCGAAGACCCGAGCAAGGGATTCCTCCCTGCAATCGGAGACTTAGCTATGTGGAGAGCACCAGCAGGGCCCGGTATCAGAGTCGATACAGGTGTTCGCGAGGGCGACTCAGTAACAGTAGACTTCGACCCAATGCTGGCTAAACTAGTCGTCCACGCTCCATCTCGAACCGCAGCGTCACGCCGTCTGTACAACGCACTCTCAGACCTACGGGCCTTGGGCGTAATCACGAACATAGGTTTCCTTCGTCAAATGGCAATGCATCCAGACTTCGTTTCTGGCTCAATCACCACTGATTATCTCGATTCAACAGATATATCCGAGTTCGCTGAACCAGAAATCGAACCGGCTTCACTCGTAGCCATTGCAGCAGCAGCGAGTCGATTCGGGCTGGACAGGTTAGGCTCCGGAGGTGACGGAGCAATGGTCGATGAACACACAGGACATGTCGGTGATCCGTTCAGGACTTTGTCGAGGTCCTTCCCATAGGTGATACAATGGAGTGGAGCATAGCAGAATCCAGCACTCGATACGCTGCCAAACTGTCAGATTCAGAGGGCACTATGAATCTCTCTGGCTTCACAGCCGATGGACAAGAGAGGACACACGGTGAGATTAGTATCTCTAGAGATGTTCAGGCAAACCGACTACTAGTAGAGATAGATGGCTCGGCACACATTGCTCATGTATCCAAGGTCGGAGATGATTGGTGGATTCATCTTGACGGACGAATTCATATTGTGACTGGACACGAGCCAGGCAGCTCGAGTGATTCATCCGGAGAAGGAGGACTAAGCGCTCCAATGCCGGGCACAATCCTCGAAGTCCATGTGAAGGAAGGACAGAGAGTTCGCGAAGGTCAAACGTTGCTGGTAATGGAAGCAATGAAGATGGAGCACCGAATACAAGCACCGAAGTCGGGCGAGGTAGTGGCACTAAAATTCTCAGAAGGAGACAGAGTAGATATGGGTACCACCTTAGTTGAGTTGAGCGATTAGTATGGCAATTAAAGCGGTTTTTGGAATAATATCTATCCTAGCTGGCCTCATAGTATGTGCAGTTGGATGGTTCTTTACCTACGTTCCATGGATGGAACATGATGATGGGAGTCACTCATCCCTCAGTTCGGCGCACGATGCTTGCTCTGTCGACCTAATAGCACTATTTGCTTCTGAAGAATGCTCCTCCATTGATGCGATGTGGACAATGGGCAATGGAGCTATTGTCTTCGGCATATTGTTCTTCATTTTGGGTTGTATTCTATTATCACCTTCAAGAACTAAGCGTACTGAGTCTGAGAGAACTCCAATGACTACTACTCAGCAATGGCGTGTAAATTGCCCCAACTGTAATGCCGTAAATTACGGGCCCATTCAGCAGATGCAGGCCACAATAAATTGCGGAATGTGTAATGTACCATTCACTCCTAATTCTTTGGAGAAGATGTAACTATCTTTGACTAGAGAGTTTTGGCTGCAGTGGTGAATACCCTCGCTCCTGTAATTCAAGACACACGATCCCGACTCATTGCCATCCTCTCCGACAATAATTGATGAAGTCGGGTCTGCATTAATACGGGGTGACCAAATCGAAGCACCATGGAAGGTTTCGCCGTACTGATGGCCATTCTCATGGGAATCAGCCTATCAGCCGCATCCGGATTCAGAGTTTTCTTGCCCCCTTTCCTTCTCTCCATTGTAGCCAGATTTGACTTGGTTTGGTTCATGGACCTAAATCTGACAGGCACCCAGTTTGACTTCTTCACCTCCACTCTAGCCATAGTAATTCTCGGTATAGCAACGATTGCTGAATTCGCTGGATTTTATGTTACATGGATAGACAGCGCCTTGGACACCATAGCAACCCCCGCTTCGATTCTTGCTGGAATTGCGATGACGGCAATAGTTCTCGAAGGAACAGATCCAATCATTCAATGGGTCATCGCTGTGATTGCAGGTGGAGGGATTTCCGCTACCATACAGTCAGCCACTGTAGCGACTAGAGGACTGAGCTCTACCTTCACATTTGGTTTGGGCAACCCAGCTATAGCTACCGGTGAAAACTTAGCTAGTGTGGCGCTGACTTTGATTGCGATCCTAATTCCATTCCTCTCCGCATTCGTGGTAATCCTACTTGTGGCTCTGTTGGCCAGAATGAACAGGAAGAAGAAAGAAACCGATTAGTGAAGCGGTTCTAGGAACTCCTGTCCTCCCATGTATGGTCGAAGGACCTTAGGAATTGAGACACGACCATCTTCGGTCTGATTTTGTTCCATGATTGCAACCAGAGCGCGACTGGTTGCGATTGCAGTTGAGTTGAGGGTGTGTACAGCCTCGTTGCCTTCCGAAGTCCTGTATCTCATCCTCAGTCTGTTTGCTTGGTAGTCAGTGCAGTTTGAGCAAGAGACGACCTCCTTGTACTGACCAGCACCGGGAAGCCATGCCTCTAGGTCGTACTTTCTAGCAGCCACAGTTCCCATGTCGCCTGTACAGATGTTCACTACCTGATAGTGCAGCCCTAGACTGTCCCACATATCTACTGCGTTTGTCAGTAAATCCTCGTGATGGCCCCAGGATTCATCAGGATGAGAGATAACAATTTGCTCGACCTTGGTGAATTGGTGAACTCTCCAGATACCTCTGTCGGACAGACCGTGCGCACCGACCTCGCGGCGGAAGCAGGCTGAAACACCAACCAGTTTGATCGGCAACTCACTGGGCTCGATTATCTCGTCCATTCGCATAGCGGTTAGGGGATGCTCGCTGGTGGCGATGAGGTAGTACTTGTCGGGCTCGATACCGTACATCACGGTCTCGAAGTCTGCTAGATCGGTGACTCCCTCGTAGGCCTCTCTGTTCATCATCAATGGAGGTTGTACGAGAGTGTATCCACGCTGCATCAGGAAGTCCGCGCCGTATTGCTGCAGAGCCATCTCGAGTCTTGCTAGATCTCCTTGTAGGAAGTAGAATCTGCTACCAGTGACTTTCGCTCCTCTAACTTGGTCGACCCAACCGTTCATCTCAATCAGATCGTTGTGGTTCCTAGGCTCAAAACCGAGTTCGGCTTTCTCGCCGTGCATGCTATGGAGAGTATTCTTCTGATCGTCTTCTCCGATGGGAACTTCTGCGTGAAGGATGTTAGGGATGCTCATTCTTAGAACATCTCGCTCAGCTAGATATTCGTCTGATAGATTGGACAAATTGTCTATCTGGGAACCTATGTCCGCGACTTCTTCCAGAATCTTCTCTGCAGCTTCCGAATCGCCCGACTTCTTGGCCTCAGCAATACCTCTAGCGGCTTCGTTACGGGACTTTCTCAGTTGGTCAACTTCGTATCTCGCCTTGCGCCACTCTTCGTCTAGCCTGATGACCTCGTCTATGTTCTCATGACCTAGACCACGCCGGTCGTGGTCGGCCCGAATGATGTCCGAATGCTCCCTGAACATACCGATATCTAGCATAATGACCAGTCAGAGGGGCTAGTCCGTGAGCCTTCAACCAATCGGACGATTACTCACAGGAAAGATATGTCCTGCCACAGAGCGGCAGGTCCTAGGAATATGATTCCCGATATCAGATACCCCAGAATACTACCTCCGTTGAGCAGCGGCAGACCCGCTTGAGCCTGCCCTCGTGCTACCTGAGTCATCAGACCAACATATCCACACAATCCGCCGAAAAGGGTTCCAAGTCCGACAGCTAGCTGGCCGCTGTACATCGAGCCGAATACATAGGTCAATTCAGTCCCTCTCTCGGGCAGGAAAGAAACAGCCGAGATAACCAGCATACCAGGGAAGATAACATCCCCAAGTCCCATGAACAGAGCATCCCTGCCTCCCTTCTTCGGTTTGACATTCGGGGCAGGGTCATCCCAATCCATTTCGGAGAGAGGATCATCTTGCATTACACTCTCCTCCTCATCGATGAATGAGTAACCCCTTTCCTTCGGCGCTACAAGAAGAACTGGCAATTTGTTCTTGATCATGGTATCAGCGAGTTCGAGCATATGCTTACTGCTGTTTACGGCCCAATGGTCGTAGATTGCTGCCGCAATCATGAACGCGATAATCAGCACAGGTACGAAAGTCACTCCAATCAGAACGACTACGCCTGCCCCCACAAGGACGCCAACCGTGTTTACAACATACCATTCTGGATACTTAGCTAGCATCACCATCAAACCAACACTTCCAGCGATTGAAGAGTATAACAATAGATCCAGAGATGATATTCCAAGCACATAGTAGAAGTAAGGCCATAGAACGTAGAACAGACTTGACCCCAAGGCAATGAATACAATTCCCTTGATAATGAAGTCTAGGCCCTTACGCGCAAGCCAGATGATTACCACAGTGAAAATCAAAATTAACATCATTTCCATGGCAACATAGCCGCCCTTGGTTGCCCCCTCTTCGCCGAATGCCCTGGCCTCTGGGCGATCGTAAACCGGTTGTAAGCTGAGTCCCAGTAGAATGGTTCCGA
>CAYYAH010000048.1:0-8196 GCA_964470075.1 uncultured Candidatus Poseidoniales archaeon | reverse complement strand
CAAGTTCTTCGTGTACATCCTTTCCAAGAGCAGAGAAAATCTCCTCTGAAATCTCAGGATAATGGAAGAATGTAGGGCCTCTGTCGAAAGTAAATCCGTCCTTGCTGACAAGTCTGGTTCGACCGCCCACAACGTCCGATTTCTCGAGTATCAGAACCTTCACTCCGGCCTTTGCCAGAAGCATCGAACAAGTCAGTCCGCCTGGACCTGCGCCGATGATGATTGTATCATACTCACTGGCGTCAGGCATGGCAGTGAAAAGTGAAAGCGCGTTATTAATGAGTGTTTAATCGAGAATGTTTCAGATATCGTCAGGCCTGGGGCTCATAATCAGGTTGTACCTGCAGAATTCCTCACTATCTTCGTTCTGCTCTCTATGCACCATAACTTCACCTTCTGGAGGGTATCTTGCCAGTAGAGTGCCCTCGATAATGCCATCGTCGAGTTCCCATAGTGGTAGTTCGTCGCCATCCGATACCGGACTTCCCAACACGACCTTGATGTGGAATTCTGGTTCGATATCGTAACTGAGTTTGCCCAGTCCAGCATACTCCCACCAATCCATCATTTCATTGAGGAACTCGATGTGGCCCTCGATTTTTCTGAGGCTGAATGCAAGTTCTTCGCCAATTCTGTTTCCCACCTGTCGTAGTAGCGAGGAGACATCTATTCCGAAAGACGAGAGACTGCTTATACCTCCAGACTCGAGGTTTCTCCTAGCCTCATTGACCTCCTGTCCGGACGCCATGAAAGCGTTGAGATCGAAAGGGGTGTCAGTATCCGGAAGTTCTTCCTGAATCTGCAGTACGTCTCTCATCCTGTCTAGGAACGACATACTGTCGAGTGTGAGTTTCAATGGCTCGACAATTTTCTGCTCAGTGAATCTCTTCGAAGCCGTGTCGAAGGAAATTGCATCGTCCCAAATGGCCTCCATGAGATTCATCTGTGACTCGGCGAAGGTGGTCGACTCTACGACTAACGCGGCATCGTTCCTGCCGCGACCCACTGGATTTTCCTCCGCGTTCAGGTACTGAATAGTCTCGCACACATCCATAACAACTCCCTGCGAGTCGATATCATCCGAGTGCCTGACTTCAATTAGGTTGTCCAACTGTTCGTAGAACCTGATGGTACGCCTGTCTAGTTGTGCCAGTACTCTAATCGATATCCCTTTTGCAGCCGCCGTGTTGATCGCTGCTAGAGCAGGGCTTCTGCATAGATGCAATATACCAAATCTGCCTAGAACTAGCATCATCGTCTCTTCAGCCTCTTCACCCATCTTCTCTATCCTCTTGAGGATGTGAATTCGCTCCTTGAGAACCGCGAACTTCGCATCTTCAGATGGTTTCTCATCAGTTTTTCCAAGGGCGCTAGAATCGGTGTTTAGGCCTCTGTAATTCTCCTCGATTCGGGAGAGTTGTTCGCGTCTAATATCAATGAGCATCTTGACCACATCTCCAATTGGAGGGCTTGAGAATCGCATAGGCCTGTCAGCGGTTGAAGTCACTAGTCCAATACGCTGCAGCCTCTCGAGAGAGTTATATGCATCTAGACGTGTGGTACCTAGCTCCTTGGCCAGCTCACTCGCCTTGATATTAGGGCTGTTAGACAATGCGATTACGGCGTTAGCTTCCTTATCTGAGAGTCCAGCATCGGAGAGAATTCTATTCCAGCCCATATTTCCATCTCAATTAGTTAACTGCTTAGTGCAGACAGGATATTTGCTACGTGTTGTCTGGGTCTGAAGAGCCAGTCATATACGTGGTGAATAGTGTTGTCAGGACCAATTACGAAGGACGATTTGGCAGGGAATGCGCCGAGGTGAACAGGCACCTTGAAACTCTCGGCTACCTTTCTGTCGGGATCAGATAGAAGTGTGAATGGGAGTTGCAGTTCCTCTTTGAATTCCCTGTGCTCAGAGACGCTGTTCTGGCTAATCCCTACAATTTGCACTGGTGGCTCGAGGGAGCGGAACAGGTCGTATTGATCTTTGAACGAGAGGCATCCTCTCTTGCACGTAGGGGAGCCGTCCTTGGCGTAGAAAAACAGGACTTTCCACTGACCGTCTAGTTCACTGAGAGAGAACTCCACACCCTCGCTAGTTTTGAGGGTGAAGTCAGGTGCCTTGCTTCCTACCATGCTTTCCATGATGCTTCCCCACTAGATTCAGGTTTAACTCAATCTATGTCGAGATGTGGCCCATTCTCGCGGACTTGGTCTTGAGGTAGTATAGGAACGCATGACAGTGCTTGGGAGAATGAGGGGGTCAATTTTCAGTAAGGTCAGATACATGTCTTAAAGAACTCAAGGAAGAAGCTAGCCCTAGAAACGTACCTTGAGAGATGGGTGGAAGCGTACCAATGCAACTTAGGTGATCAGATGTACAAGTACAAGCACGTGACTACTGTTGATGCCGATATTGATTCGACTTTCGATTGGTTCGAGCACGAAGGTTCGTTCAGACGCTTGATGCCTCCATGGGAGGTGGCAGAAGAAGTCCGCGCGGATGAGTCGTTGGAAGTTGGCTCCCAGAGAGTGTTTCGATTTCCAGCCCCAGGTGCCCCTTTCGTAAAGATGACTTGGGTGGCAGAACATACCGCCTACAATCCGCCTCACCACTTTGCTGACAAGATGGTCAAGGGACCATTCTGGCATTGGACTCATAACCACAACCTCAGCGAGGTTGACGGTAAGACAGAAGTCGTTGACGACGTGACTTATCAGGTCCCATTCGGAGCGTTTGGCAATTTAGCCGATACTTTGCTCGGAGGAATGCTAGTCAAGAGGCGCCTCTCAAGGATGTTTAAGGCGAGAGAACAACGTCTACAGAGGGACCTCAAAAGACATTCCGACTTCTCACATCTGCCCCGCAAGAGGATTCTTGTCGCTGGCTCTTCAGGCATGATTGGTACCCAACTAGTGGCATTCCTAGACACAGGTGGCCACGATGTCTGGAGACTAGTAAGAAGAACTCTCAAACCAGGTGCCAATGAGATTCGATGGAGTCCAGAAAACAATGAACTGGATCCGTCGCTACTCAGAGGCTTCGATGTAATCATTCACCTAGGCGGAGAGCCGATTGGAGAAAAGCGTTGGAGTACCAAAAGAAAGCAGGAAATTATGGACAGTAGGGTCAACAGCACCAGACTATTGTCTGAAGCAATCGCATCCCTCGATGAGAAGCCAGAGTCATTCATCCTAGCCAGCGCGATAGGTTGGTACGGAGACAGAGGAAATGAGGAGCTTAACGAGTCAAGTGAAATCGGAGAGGGTTTTCTATCCGATGTTTGTAAGGAGTGGGAGAGCGCGGCTTCTACAGCAGAGGAAGCAGGAGTAAGGATGGTTTACCTCAGGACCGGAATTGTCCTAGCAGCCACCGGAGGTGCTCTTGGCAAAATGTTGCTGCCGTTCAAGATGGGCGGTGGAGGGCCCATGGGTGGTGGCAAGCAATGGATGTCATGGATAAGTCTGGATGATCAGATTTACGCTATGAATCACCTGATGATGGAGGAGTCATCCCAGGGCGTGTATAACGTCACCGCTCCATACCCTGTCAGGCAACGAAGATTCGCTAAGCTGCTCGGCAGTGTTCTCAGGAGACCTGCGTTCATACCTCTGCCTAGATTCATGATAAAAATTCTATTTGGCGAGATGGGAGAGAGGCTGACTCTGGACAGTCAGCGTGTCCTTCCTGATAGACTGATTGACGAGGGATACAAGTTCGTCCACGAGAATCTCGAGGACGGTCTGAGGGATTCCCTCGGCATGTGGAAATGATTCTTTTCTGATTAGTAGAATATGAATTCAGAATTACTGACCTGGTAGTCTGAAATCTCCGATATCTGCGTTGCAGATGTCGTCCATCTCTTCTACTGATATCAACGGAGTCAACTTTCCATTGAAAGTACCAGATGCTCCGATGTGCAGTGATAGTTTAGCGATCTTTGCGCTATCAGGCACATCCATGATGCACATGAAGTCCGTATCTCCATAGCACCAGTAGTACGCTTCTAGAGTTCCGCCGAGCATTTCTGCAATCCTCGCGGCCTCGTCTCTACGGGCTGATCCACCTTCGCTCAGTAGTCCAGCCACACCTTCTTTTGTATAGCTCCCCGAAAACATGTATTTGGGCATAATTTTCGATTTGTTGAATGACTTATTACGATTATGGGAAAAATCGTGTAGGTTATTTTCTAGATTCAGATAGGAGTTCTGAACCCCATAGCGCGGACTATGCACCAGCCGGTGCGGGCCTCAAACAGAGCGAATAAGCCTCCTCCAAATGCCCCCAGAGGTAGTAGCCAGAGAGCGTTTAGATTGGCTCCAACTAGCAATAATGAGATTGCTAGGAAGATGCCTGTCACTACTCCTAGCATGCCTAGTTTGAACCTCACAGCCTTGCCACGGGCATCGATGTTGCACTCAAAGACCATGTAAAGAGCGAATATTCTGAGAATAAAAACTCTAGTTTTCCACTAGGGCTAAAATCAGATTTTAAAAACGGGCTATTGCGACGCTGAAGTCAAAGAATCTCTGTGAATTAGACCCAAAACAGCCGGAGAAAGTACCATGCTGGCCAAGAGAGAGAGTCCAATCATAATGGCGCAAAATAGACCGAAGGTAGAGAAGAATCCCATCTTCGACTGGTTGATTACCATGAATCCTGCTATATCCGATATTGCAGAGCCAAACAATGCCAAGCCGGATGCTCCACCAACAGCAGCTATCGAGACATCAGGTGTGGATCCTTCCTCTCGCTCTTCGCGATACCTCTCGATGAAGTGTATGACATAGTCAATACCTACGCCAAGAGACATCGCTGCGATGGCCACGGTGACCATGTTTAGTCCGTAGCCAGCCAGAGAAATCATTGCATATAGCCAGATGATGACCACCAGAATAGGACCAGTGGTAACTATGGCGATGTAGAATGGAGTAGTCCCCCATAGGAGAGATAGGGCAACGGCGAGAATGGCTAGAATGACTCCATATGTGGGGCCGAGAAAGAGATATGCTGCGATTCCGGTCAGAGCGACTACTGTGCCTATCCTACGGGTTGATGACGATGGATCAGATACCACCTCCTTCCATCTCTGCCTTGGGGGGGTTTCCTCTCGGAATCCCCACCACAGAGTTAGGGTGCAAAATGCAACTCCTAAGAGCAGGGTTCCTTGCATCTCATCCTGCATCGAGTCTGCGGCGACGAATCTGACGACGGGTTCACCGCTGGGAATTGCCCATGTAATCGGATATTCAGAGTCGGCTGATTCAATGTCTGTGCGCTCTCTCAACGGGCTGCGCGCTAGTTCCTGTAATGGCGCCATGTCATTCTGTAACTGCTCTAGCGCGGGCTCGACCAGAGCGAATTGCTCCGGACTAGAGATTCCGAATCTGATTGAGGCACGGATGTACGAAGGTGATTCGCCAGAGGTAGTAAGCCAGGGGCTGTCATAGTCGAGTTCATCGGCGACTTGGATGTACTCGGCTGCGATTGAAGGTGGCATCGCTGGATAGCCGCCACTCTCTGGAATACCTCGGGTCAACATGAAACCATACAGGAACAGCAAGCAGTCTCGGTCTGCGAGGGAAGGTAGGCCGAGTATGTCCTTGTCACAACCAACTCCACCGTCATCGGCTAGTGAATCCCATCCGACCTGTTCGAAAGGCTGGATATCCCAAGCCATCGCCGCCTTCGCCAGTACGAGTACGCTATCAATCGCAATCAGCTCTACCTCCCCGGTGGGAAGTCGAGAAATCTGGTCCGGTTCTCCGGGCTCACGCGAGTTGACATTTTGACGGAGTTCACCAAAGGCTGCAATCACCTTCGGATCCGCCATGTCGCCTTCTACTAGTATGAATCCTGGCTCTCCCTCGTCACTGAATCTCTCATTGACTAGGTAAATCCCGGCAGCGAGGTCAGACTCGGTCTCAATGAAATCCTCGACCTGGAAGTCACCCTCTAGAGAGAGCATCATCGGTATGGCCAGAGCGGTGATGAGTACAGTCAGGACAGCAATGGAGGGGGCCTTCTTTGCAGAAGTCAGAGCGAGGCTTGCTAGCCACTCTTTCGGAATCATGTGTATGACCCCGTCTCTTTCATCCTGCAGTTTGCCCTTAGATTCCATCCACTCGTCGACGTCGTGCCTGAGCAGAGGGACCCAGATTCCGGTGAGTATGAAAGCTGACAAAACTCCGAAGCCTGCCTCGATTCCGAAGGAACGTAGTGCAGCGATATCCGAAGTTAGATTGGCAAGGAATGCGACGATTGTAGTGGTGGAAGTCAGCATGATTGCTCTGCCCACACGCGTGACTGAGATGTGAGATGCTTCCTCGGGAGTAGCTCCGTTCCGTCTCTCCTCCTTGTAACGATGCAGTGCGTGCAGACTGTCGTCTATTCCCAATGCAAGAACGAGAATTGGAAGCAGGTTGGAGAACTGAGAGCGGAAGATAATCTCGAAGCCAATCTTCTGCCCAAGGATAATTGCCCAACCGATGAATCCCTGCATCCACATCAAAGATAGAGTGAGGCCGACTGCTACGATAGCCACGTCGGAGACTCTTCTAAGGCTGAACCAGAGAAGTATGGTGACGACCAATGCCATGATTCCTACTAGATAGATACTCGAGAGTAGCTCACGGTTAATCTCGACATTCACGCCCTCTGCGAGCATCAGTGTGACAACCATTTCGTCAGTAGATCTGAGGTCTTCCTCGAGCGCGAGATAGAGCCATTCCATAGCACAAAACTTCTCATCATTAGATACTCTATGTCCACACTCTTCTACCGAGTTATGGACCGGGTCGGTCTGCAGAGTAACTCCTTCCCAGTAGTATCCAAACTCCGATTCAGAGTCGAGCCATGAGTAGGTCCACCCAGCCTCCTCGATGCTCTCGCGCTCGAAATTAATCAGTAGCCATGCCGAGGATGCAGACCACCTTCCAGGACCCCACACATCAGCGACTATCGTGCCGTCTTCGAGCAGTTCATGGCCGTATGGACCAATGACTTCGCTAGTCGGATCAGGAGTGAATGCGCGGTCGTTTGAGAGTAGTCTCAGGAAGGCTCCTGAACTGTAGTTGGACAGTCTGCTGGCTGCAAGGTCGATATGAGCCTGTGTTAGGTTCTCATCATCGAAAGTGAGGCACTCTAGGTTGCCGCAGTCTGTCCAATTGGTAGAAGGGTCAGTCATCTGTAGAGTGTTTGGATCAATTCTTGGACTAGTCAGCGAGGATTGACCAGACATGAATGAGCGGAAGTCGGTCGCCAGATCGTATACACCTACTACAGGCGCTCCCGTAATTTGTGAGACGAATGGGAGGTAGAACTGCGAAACCTCGTGGTCCCTAAGATGCTGTGCTTTGGTATCGATCTCTCTCAAAACTGAGAGATTGAGTATACCTCCTTTCGGGTTCGGCACACCGGCACCGTTGCCTGTGTAGTCAGCGATCATGGATACATCCGAGTCGGGCTCGCCGAAGTAGCTCGGATCTCTCAGATAAATTCCGAAGGCCTCGATTCCTCCAGCGGCGGAGAACTCCTCCATCAGGATATCATTGGCCTCCAGTTCGGGTGACTCTAGGTCGTACGATTCAATGTCGATTGGGCTGAATGTAGCGGAGATTCCAGGAATCATCAGCAATGACATGACGAATATGACGAGGTGTGTCTGGCGTCGTCTGGGAACTAGGAAGTCGGCCACGTTGGAGAAGTCACGCACGAATCTGCCCCGCGAACTTTGTATTTGACTGGTTTCGTAAATCTACAACCCGCTGTCTCTAAGCCTTTCAAGCGCTTCTTTCTGCTCTGCAGACAATTCATCGGTCTCAGCCAGAGTAAACTCGATATCAAGTGGTCCACCGGAGTGTCCGTGACCCTGTAGTCTCCTTCTGTCACCGATACGAGTTCCTTCCTGTACTTCGATTTGCACTCTTTTTCCTGCAGGTGTGGAGATTCTCACCTTGCCGCCAAGCAACAAGGTAGTGATTGGTACTGGAACTTCTTGGACGAGTCTGCCATCCTCCCAACGCCTGCCTTCTTTGGCATCTAGACGAAGTGTGATTAGTAGATCACCGGAGTCACCTTCAGGATGCTCATGACCCATCTTGCGCAGGCGTAGTTGCTGACCGTGCTGGGCCTTGGGTGGGACCTTTACTGTCAGGGTGCTGCCCTTGGTCTGGACTCCTGTCCCGTTACAC
>CAYYAH010000047.1:0-8647 GCA_964470075.1 uncultured Candidatus Poseidoniales archaeon | reverse complement strand
CGATCGTAAAGATCCTGCTTGTTTCCACTACTAGACAAGCCCAATTCCTTCAACTCGGCCTTGAGTTCGGCCGAGGTCCACTCATCGATGGGCTCCACGCCCTGAGATACCCGGTCCACGAAAGGAACTTTTGCTAGATTAATGTCAGAAACCAAGTTTTCAACAGCCCCGCTGCAACTCGATTTAGGTGTACAGGGCGAGAGATAATAGCGAGGGGATGGGATGCACTCAGCGAGAACCTTTCGTCCCTGTACGGCATGTCAGCGGAGTCGACGATAGATAATCGTTGTGAAAATTAATCATTTTATCCGTAAAAACGCTGTACTGAGAGACTATCAAGCCACAGTAAGCACTTCGGGACCGCCATCGGTAATCAGCACAGTATGCTCGAACTGTCCGACATCCCCTCCATCGGTATCTCTGAGAGCAGTGTAAGTTTCTAGGAAGCGAATCGAAGTCAGCTTGTTGACCAATTGATCCCACTTCTTCCGAAGCGACCCATCATCCTCTTCTGGGAATGGCTTCTCAAGTAGTGGATAGGCCCAACGCTCAGCGAAAGGAAGGGTGTTGTATCTTTCTTCTATGTATCTGGCCATGGTCGCACCAAGCGGCTTGAGCTTGCCCTTAGACAGAGCCTTGCGGATTTTCACATTACCAGTGACTCTGAGGATGTTCGAAGACCCCGAAGGCGTTACATTCTCCACCATTCCACTCGAACCGGTGGTGTTGAATGGCTCGATTGCGTAGATTCCACCCGCTTCTACTGAGCCCTTGAATTGAGGATTTTTCCCATTGTCGTAAGCGCCGCAGGCATACGATGGAATCGAAGTTCCAGCATGCAGATTCCATCTTTCTAACTCATGACCGCAGAGGTTGCGAATAGGCTCGTAGCCAGCGTCCCTCGAGACCTGCTCTGCACCAGCACCAATCTCATGCCAAGGTGTTCCGGGGTGCATCAATTCGATTGCGGCATCCCTCGCTTCTCTGGCTGCCTTGATTTGCTCGGTGTGGTTTCCGCCTGAGCCGACTTCGACAGTCAGGGCGTTATCCGCTATGGCTCCCTTGATGTGAACTCCAACGTCGAGTTTGACTAAATCTCCCTTCTCGAAAACCATCTCTCCTTCGTGTCCTTCTGGTGGCTCTAGTAGACTGTTTGTTGTATAGTGCGCTGCCATGTCATTGACAGATATTGTCACGGGGAAGGCAGCCTGTCCACCATGCCTCCTGATGAAACGCTCAGCAGAGTCGATGACATCGTTCCAATGCTTGCCGGCAACTATCTCGTCTTGGATTCCGTCGAGAGTTCTCTTGGCAACGTGACCTGCATCGCGCCAGTGCTTCAGGTCTGTCTCCTCAACCATGATCTTACCTCTTCGGATGGTACTATTCCTTCTCTGAGAACCTCGGTATCTCTCAACTGTGTTGAACCACAGACCGAATACCACGCTATCAATGTACTGGGCGAACCTCCCGGACATATCCCCTGAACAAACGAAACCTCCTCGCTTGACGACAATAGAGAACGGGCCGCCTCCTCGCAGTCATCAACTGGGGCAACACCGCTGCGATTGGCACTCGTAGCGGTCAGTGGCCCGACTTCATTGAGCAGACTGATAGCCTCAGGATGAGCGACGACTCGGATGGCAACCCTGTCCCCCCCAAGTCTCGAATCCAGTGTTTCATGTGCCTTGAGAACCACAGTGAGCGAACCTCGGGGGAAATCATCCAGCAGAATCCTAACTAGGTCAGGAACCTCGACCAAATCCTCAGCCTGTTCCAAATTAGCCACACCTATGCTCACAGGAATGCTATGGGCACGTTCCTTCATTGCATACAATTTGTCGAGACTATCTGGGGTTGGAATACAGCCGAGCGCAGGCTGGGTAGTAGTTGGGTAGACTATACAATCCCCGGCCCGAGCACTCTCTATCGCATCCCGCATGCAATCACTACCTGATATGCCTCCTACTGGCAGGAGGGAGTGAATCGGAGTGAGCAACGATTGAACCGACGTGAACATCGACATTGGTCTGGTGAGTGTGGCGTTGAGAGATTCTAGCCAATTCGTATGCACCAGCATAGAGGTTCACTAATGGAATCAGTAGCACTAACTTTCGAAACGACCGTGAATCCCACATCTCGCTAGTTAGTGCCGAACCATCCTCTGCAATTATTGCAAGACCGAATAAACGCTGGCCCAGAGAGCGCGAGTAGGCGAGCCCAGTCAATCTCCAATACAGCCAATGCGCGACCATCAATACCAGAGCCTGAGCGAGAGAGAAGTGAAAATCTGCAGATGTCCACAGAGTTAGGTTCCAAGCATCGAGAATCCTACCGCCTGTTGCTACCATGAGGATGGTAGTGACGATGACCACATCAGCGGTGAAAGCGGCTAATCTTCGCACACCTGAGGCCAGAATGACACCATCAGGAAGAGACGCGTGACCCTGTTCTGAGGCCACAATCTGCTTGGCCAGAGTACCTCCACCCACATTCAATTGGATGGGTGAGTCGTGGTCTGCCATGGTCTCCCTCAAGACATCCCCAGCAAGTGCCATGCCTCAAGGTTACGACTCCGCATGTGTCTCATCCAAGCCGCCCAATCATCGTCGTGGCGCAGTGTATCCGGGTCTCCGATGACTATGAGGCCCCGTTTCGCTCTAGTCAAGGCCACATTCAGTCTGCGCGAGTCGGCTAGGAAGCCAACATTCCCCTCGCTGTTTGAGCGTACACATGAGAAGATGATTACCTCCTTCTCACGACCTTGATAACCATCCACAGTCCTGATTTCAACTGAGTCCAATCTCTCAGGCATAATGTCCCGAATAGCCCTGACTTGACCCGCATAAGGGGTGATAATTCCTATGTCATTCACCGTGAGTTCTCCTCCGTCGAGCAATTCCTCTAACACGCGCGATACCCAGGATGCTTCTCCAGGGTTCTCCTTTGAGTTTCCATCCGGAGAGCGAATCTCTCCTTCCTGCACCGGTAGAAAAGCCATTGGTTGATCCCAATCTGGCCAGAGCATACCGCTTGGCGCAGGTCTCTGAGAAGCTTCCACGCCATCTTCTAGACGGCATGCGTAGAATCTTTCGTTAGGGAAAAGAGAGATTGAGGGATGCATTCTGTATTGCATACGGAGCAGACATGGCTCAATCCCCATCTCCACTAGACGCTCAAAAAGAGATCTGCTCAATCCCCCCTTCTCAGCTCTCCGTGAGATTACCGTGGGAGGTAACTGTCGATGGTCGCCCACTAGGACGACCTGCCTAGCTCCTCTAACGAGTGGTACAAGTGTGGCTGGCTCAGTGGCTTGAGTCGCCTCGTCGATTAATACTCGAGAAAATCTCCTACCATCAAGCAGTTCGTGCCCCGAGCCGATGCATGTGCAACACAGTACCTGAGCCCTATCCAGGATATCATCACGCATCTGAGATTCAATGCGCCTGACCTCCTTCCAGCCGCGGCTGATATCACGATGCGTGAGTCCCTTCTCCTTCCCCTTCATCCCCTTGACACGTCTGGACAGTTTCTCATTTGACTCAAGCCAGTGGTCGAGGTCTTTCCGCAACGGATGCCGTTCCATCTTTGCATCCATCGTGGCCTCACGCAGGTTCTCACGTACCTTCACCGGCTGCCCCAGTCGCAGAGCACGAACTCCCAGAGATAGCAATCCTTCCAGGAGATTGTCGACTGCGACATTAGAGTCTGCCACAGCAAGAATGGTCCCAATATCTTGTTTTGACCAAGCCTCGAGAATCCTCACCGCAGTGTGAGTCTTTCCTGTACCGGGCGGACCTTGAATCAAAGTCAGCCGACCCGTCATAGCCGATTTTGCAGCCTCTCTTTGTGCAGCATTAAGATCACTCGCTAGACTGAATTGCGTCGGCCTCACTCCTCCAAGGTCAGGTGGAAGCATAGCCGTTCCTATCGGGTCATGCACAGAACCGAGGAACAGGTCACGAAGAGGTACACCTCCATCTTCTTCGAATAACGAGTTCAGCGCATCCCTCATTCTGTCGTGAGCAATCCGGTTAGCACCTCTGTCCATCCGCCAGGTGTCCTTACGCAATCCGTTGGGGGCCTCCGGAACGACAATTCTGATTTGAAATCTAGAACGGTCACTGACTATCGCTTCGACCGGTTTCTCGGTCAGAGGATTTCTCCGACTGAGCATGACGATGTCTCCTTGCCTGAAGCGATGCATCCCGAAGGCCTGACGATTTCTGCGCTGCAACTTGATGATACGCTGACCAAACAACCACCCATCGGTCTTTGCAACTAAATCAAATAGAGCAATTCCGTTTGCTGCAAGCCTACCGTCAGGCCACTCTCGAAGTCTGGTTTCAGTCATCGAAAGCTCGTCATCCAACTCCCATCGGATTAGGTTGAGATACGCTTCGTGATGCTCCTGACTACGGTTGAAACGGGCCGGAATGGCCCCCGCCTCCTCACTCACGCACCTTCGTCACGTTCACACCACATCACGCTTCCCCAAACTAAGATTCTAGCAGTTGGAGGCACCTTGCGACCATGGCCGCGTGAAGATTATACGGAGACCTTCGTCAAAGTCGAACATTAGGACGGTGGATGTGGATGTTCGACCGATTCAAATCATGGCGGAAGCAAGAAGAATCAGGCGTAGAATGCCCGCTCTGTCAGCAGCGTAATCCAGAGGATGCAATCAGTTGCTCGCGCTGCTCCTACGAGCTTGCAAAACCCTCTCATCAACAAGACGCAACCATCGATGATGACGCCGCTACCGACCTGTTTGATCAATTGATTGAGGACTTCGAGGATGACGATGATGAGGACATTGTGGATTGGTCCAACGCTGCCTTCACAATGGACGATGTTACAATCGATGTGAAGCAGTACGGCAAGGACGACCAAGTAGTCACCAAGCAGAAGCCGAGTTTTGCATTCACTGCAGATGTCCCAGAATCCTCTGAAGTCGATGAGGAGGTAGAGGAGTATGAACTGAAGCCTGAGGACGCACCCGAGTTCGTAACCAAGTTCGAGGTACCGGAGTCCGAAGAGGAGTCCGAAGAGGAGCCAGAGGCCCAACAAATCGAACTCGTCCAACCTACTGCAGAAGCACCAGAAGAAGTCATCCCAGTTTCTGCTAGTGCGATTCCAGAGTCGAAAGGAGCAGAGATTCCTCCGCCTACTGAACCTCCGGTTATTCCCGAGCCAGAACCTGAACCAGAGCCAGAGCCAGAGCCAGAACCTGAACCTGAACCAGATTCAAGCCTCTCAGACCTCACTGTTGATGAACTCAAGGCAATGGCTAGTCAGCGCGGTCTGACTGGGTACTCTAAACTCAAGAAAGCCGAGTTGATCCAACTCATCGAGTCCGAACCAGAGCAAGACGAGGCCGAGGAAGCCGAGCCAGAGGCCGAGATCCTCCCTCCACCCACAAATCTACCACCGCCACTGATTCCACCCCCTTCGCCAGCACCGCCAGAACCTGAACCAGAGCCAGAACTCACTATACCTCCTCCTCCAGTTATCCCCTCGATTCCCAGCATCTCCGATCCAGTAGAGCCACCAAACTACTGGCCATGGTCTCAGCAGGATGAATGGGTCGACAGAAAGGTCGCACTACAAGTCAAGTCAGCCATGGAGGCTGCACGTTCGAAAGACATCGCTCAGGCAACCGTTCTAATCGATGAAGTCGGTCCGCATTTGGGCAACCGCTCCAAGCTAATTTACCCGATTGGAGCACTATTGCAGCGCATTGGTCGAGGTAAGGCAGTGGATAAATTGCTGGAGGATGCAGAGCGTATCTTACCTGGTGACTCCAATGTCATTGCTGCCAAATCCAAACTCAGGCCATAGTCCGTAGCCCTGATTGGTGAGAACTCTGCCGCATAGATGTGCTTAGACGTGCGACGACGACTATCAGAGTCGACGATACACTCGTTTTGAGGCCAGCGATGGAAGAGTACAGTGAAGCCCTGTTAGAGGCATTTGAAGAGACATGGCCAGAGGTCAGCAGGGCCATGCCATGGATTAATCCCGACACCCCATTTGATTCTCAGATGCAGGACTTCTTGACCGAGACTGAGGGCATGGGACGCTCTGGGATGTTACATCACTGGATTATGGTAAGGCCGTGGGACAACGCGCTTCTAGGCCTAATCGGATTCGATCGTGTGACGCGCTCGGGCAGGGCACATTGGAACCTTGGATACTGGGTTCGCAGTTCAGAGCAGCAGCATGGTTTTGCGCGAAAAGCAATCAATGCCGCCTTGCAGTGGATGGGAGAGGTTGAAGAGTCTTGGATTGAACTCAAGGTTGATCCGAACAACCCTGCCGGAAGAAGCACCGTGATGAGAGCGGTCAGAGATTGGAAGGGAGAGAGATGCATTGACGGAGACTCAGCGATTACTGTGGCTGGAGTCAGGACCAAGCACGAATGTCATCTTATCAGAACGGGGCCATCTCTGGGACCGAGATGACCTCTTAGGCACGACCCATTGAAAAGACCCCTATCGGTCGCAGACCTGCCCCAATGGGGCAGGTAGATGCAGAATGCCGCCTAACGACCCTCGACAGAGGCTGCCCGATTCTGACCCCGAGGAGACTATTGAGTGGCTAGAGGCGCTACGCTCGGTAGTCGATGCCCACGGCGTCGAGAGAGCGAGGATGCTGCTGCACGAAATCATGGCCGAAGCAGAAGGCCTGTCGGTCCCTATTCGCCCGCCTTCTCAGACTCCGTATCTCAACTCCATATCAATCGAACAGCAGCCCCCGTATCCAGGTAACTTCGAGTTAGAGGAGAGGGTACAGAACTCCGTGCTGTGGAATGCAGCGGTCATGGTCTCCGACGCAAATCGCAGACTCGATGGCATCGGCGGACACATCTCGACATACGCATCTAGCTCTACGCTCTACGAAGTCGGATTCAACCATGTGTTCAGAGGAAAGGAGCACAATGGAATTGGAGATGCGATCTATGTCCAGGGACATGCTAGTCCAGGAATCTATGCCAGAGCATTCCTCGAGGGCAGACTCAGCGAGGATGAATTATTCAACTTCAGGCAGGAGGCCTATGGCTCCGGACTTTCCTCTTACCCTCACCCCAGATTGATGCCAGACTTCTGGGAGTACCCAACAGTGTCGATGGGATTGGGCCCGCTGGGAGCAGTGATGCATGCTAGATTTTGGAAGTATCTTCACCAGAGAGGTCTTGCAGATACCTCCGAGAGTAGAGTGTTTGCATTCCTAGGAGATGGGGAGATGGACGAGCCTGAATCCATCGCTTCAATCGCTGTTGCAGGTAGGGAGAAGCTCGACAATCTGATTGTAGTAGTCAATTGTAATTTGCAGAGGCTGGACGGCCCAGTAAGGGGTAACGCCAAGATTGTCCAAGAGCTTGAGGGACTCTACCGAGGTGCTGGATGGACTGTAATCAAGGTACTTTGGGGTTCTGGCTGGGACCGAGTTCTGAGTATGGACACAAATGGTGAGCTGCTAGCACGTTTCGAGGATATTACTGATGGCGATTGGCAGAGACTGAGCACATTGTCTTCGGCTGACTTCCGCTCAGAACTTTTCTCAGGTAGTGAGACTCTTGAGGGCCTTGGAGCATCAATGTCAGACGAGGATATCGCGAACCTGTCACGAGGAGGACACGACCCCCGCAAGGTCTACGCGGCGTATCAGGCAGCATCGGAAGCCGATGGCCCGGCAGTTATTCTCGCTCATACCGTCAAGGGCTGGGGAATCGACTCGTTCGAGGGAAGGAATTCGACGCACCAGAAGAAAAAGATGGAACTCGAAGACCTAGTCGCCTACCGAGATGCACTAAACCTCACAATCGACGACTCAGCACTGGAAAACAATCCATTCCACTCGCTCGAAGAGGACTCGGATGAGTTGGCATACATGCTCGAGCGCAGACAGACACTAGGAGGATCGCTTCCATCCAGATCCCCAGTCCCAATCGATTACGAATTGCCCGATGCAGACACGTACTCGGCGTTCGATGAAGGCACTCCACAAGGCCAAGAAGTCTCTACTACAATGGTATTTGTTAGGCTGCTGCGTAACTTGCTGAAGTCGCCTATCGGCGAGAGGGTAGTTCCGATTATTCCCGATGAGGGTAGAACTTTCGGAATGGACCCACTATTCAGCGAGTTCAGTATCTTTGCATCGCACGGACAGAAGTACACTCCAGTTGATCATGCGATGCTGCTGAAGTACAAGGAGTCGGAGTCCGGACAGGTTCTGCAAGAAGGAATCTCCGAGGCTGGAGCTATTGCTTCTTGGATATCCAGTGCTACTTCTTACTCTCATGCTCAGTGCCCCACACTCCCATTCTACACTTTCTACTCGATGTTCGGCTTCCAGCGAGTTGGTGACCAGATCTGGAGTGCTGCCGACGCGCGTGCGAGAGGCTTCCTGATGGGGGCGACAGCTGGCCGCACTACACTCAATGGTGAGGGATTGCAGCATCAAGATGGCCACAGCCTGCTGATGGCATCCACGGTGCCACACTGCAGGGCCTGGGACCCAGCTTACGCCTACGAGCTAGCAACCATCATCCAACACGGCATAAACGAGATGTGGGGTGACAATCTCGACGTCTTCCACTACGTGATGCTGTACAATGAGAACCAGCAACAGATACCCAAGCCGG
>CAYYAH010000046.1:0-9485 GCA_964470075.1 uncultured Candidatus Poseidoniales archaeon | reverse complement strand
GAGTGGGATGATACCGATGGAGACGATATTGGCAACAACGCCGACGAAGATGATGATGGGGATCAATTTTCAGATTCCTTTGAGGAAGATTGTGCTAGCGACCCATTGGATGCGGCCTCGGTGCCTAATGACATAGATGGTGATGAAATCTGTGATGCGATGGATCCAGACAATACGGATGGGCCGAATTACATCGATCCAAATGAGGATAATGGAACTCCGGGATTCGGACTAGTATCTGCTCTGGCGGTATTAGCTCTAGCGGCTTTCGCACGTAGAGATTGAGTGGCGCCGACAGCAGGACTCGAACCTGCGACCTGCGGATTAACAGTCCGCCGCTCCACCAACTAAGCTATGTCGGCCTGACTCGCGGCAGGCTCCACCCTTCATCAAAGAATCGGATTACTCCCATTCAATTGTACCTGGTGGTTTGTGAGTGATATCGTACACGACTCGGTTGACCAGTCCCTTCAGAGAGTTGGTAATCTCAGTGCTGATTGCGGCTAGAACTCCATGAGGAATCTCAGAGTATCTGGCACTCATTCCATCTAAGCTAGTCACCGCTCTGACCACCACTGTCTCACCGTGAACACGCACATCTCCATGGACTCCCACGCTACGAACCGGAAGTAGGGCTGCGAAGTACTGCCATGGCAAATCGCACTCGCCACGCTGGGCAGCGTCCTCGAGGTGCGTCTCAACGATATGGCAGGCCTGTCTGCAGGCCTCGACTCTTTCAGGAGTCAATTCTCCCAGTACTCTTACTGCTAAGCCGGGGCCAGGGAATGGTTGGCGCTCGCTGGAGGGTATGTCCAACTCCCTTGCAATCGCCCTGACCTCGTCCTTGTAGAACTCCCGCAGTGGTTCGACAATCTCCAACTCTACATCCTCAGGCAGACCACCCACGTTGTGATGTGACTTGATGACATCTCTCTCGCCACCTCCCGACTCAATCCAATCGGGAGCGATGGTTCCTTGCACCAGAAACTTCGCCCCACACTCATCTTGCTCTTCTTCGAAGACGCGGATGAACTGTTCACCGATGACCTTTCGCTTCTCCTCCGGGTCGGTTACATCTGAGAGGTGATTGAAGAATCTCTCAGAGGCATCAACAACTTTCAGGTCGATTCCCAAGTCTGCGAACATCTCTGCTACTTCCTCTGATTCATTCAATCGCATCAGGCCCGTATCAACGTAGACGCAATGAAGCATGCTTCCAACTGCACGGTGAGCGAGTACTGCAGCGACCGTGCTGTCTATTCCTCCAGAACAAGCGATAATCGCAGTATCATCTATCTGAGACTGTAGGGTCTCTACCGCCTCATCTACGAGGAACTGGGTTTGCACCGGATCACTCCCTTAGGGACTCATCATCGGCGATTACCTGATTCGTACGTGCTACTCGCCATTCCGAGTAGTTGGAAGCTAGGTCTGAATCAGAAAGAGATAGAATCTGTACTGCTAGCACTCCAGCGTTGTCCCCCCTGTCCACACCCACGGTGGCCACGGGCATACCGGGCGGCATCTGGACAATCGAAAGCAGGCTATCATACTGGACCTTGCCTCCAACAGGTACTCCGATAACTGGTAGAGTAGTCATTGCAGCTACCACTCCTGGGAGTGCAGCGGCCATTCCCGCCATACAGATGAAGACCTGGCATCCATTGTCAATGGCTGCTGAAACGACGCCTTCGAGGTACTTCGGCGCCCTGTGGGCAGAAGCAACCCTGACCTCGTGAGATATGCCGAACTCAGTGAGCACGGCTGTACACTTGTTGGCTATTGGCAGGTCGGACTTTGAACCCAGAAGAATACAGATGTCCATGACTCAGCGGACAGTAGTCGGTACAAATGCCTGCCGTCCTTATTCTCTCACAAAGGCAGCAGACTAGAAGACCAATCCAAACCTGAAATCATCACTTGCGGTTCAGATAATTTTTCACGTGCCGAGGGGTCTGAAAACGGGTCGTGGACAAATCCCGAGGGTATAATCAAAGCGATGGAGACAAAACGGTCATCCCCTCTGCTGACTCCTGTCAGGGTGATTTGACCAGAATCCACATTGAGTGTCGCAATAGGTCCGCTGGTCCAGAATTCAGAATGAATTTTCCAACCTTCACGCAGGGCTTCTTTGGTATTCCAATCTGATGAATCGACAGGAAGAAGCCACCTGCTAGGAGGGCTAGTGATTACATCTCTAATCATTGCATAGGTGCGGAACCAAGTAATCCAGAATAGGACATAAGAAAACCACCCCAATACTGGATGAATTGATACATGCAGTCCGAAAACGGCACATGCAACTGCAAAAGTAAGCCAGTCGAAAGGAAGAGTGTGGATAGACCCTGTATGAGTTGGTTGAGATGAGCGGATTAGATAGAGTGGCACTAGGATTAGCAGCCAAGATAGAGTGAAGAAAACAGCAGCAGCAGTCTGATCATCAACCGGAGTCCTGTCGGGTAGAGCTAGTGGGACTGCAGTGATAGCTAGGAAGAATGGCGACCAAGCCATTGGAAACAGGATTCGGGGGGCAACGGGCCTGAGAGTCTGGCGTACCCAGCCCTTCGCCGAATCATCTGTAGGAGTGTGCCATGGCTCTGGAAGATTTGAATCACCTTCTGAAGGCCGGTTTCTTGGACCTCTCCAGCCCGGATCTCCGGACAACCAGAGATGGTCTTGGCTCGCCTGCATGGTCTGCGGGTGGGCATGGTGGTCTTGTTTCTTCGCTACTCGGATCCTGGATGGCGTAAGATGAGATTCCGAGCAGCCCAGACCTCGTCTACTCTTCTCACATCAGTACTGTGAGGGGCGGTCATAATCAGTTCGGGATCCTCTGCTAGGATGGCTAGGAAGTCATCCGCAAACTTGTCGAGGATCTCGCGACTCTCGGTCTCAGTAGGCTCAATCATCAGACACTCCGGGACAATCATGGGGAAGTAAAGAGTGGGTGACATGTAGCCGTAATCGAGTAGTCTCTTTGCCACATCTTTGCCGGTGACTCCGGTGCTTTCCTTGAGAGGCTGCATAGAAAGTGTAAACTCGTGTTTGACGACTTCGGCAGGAGCTCCGTCAGCCGGCATCGCGGGAATCTCCGATAGAATCTGAGAATCGGGATTCATGATTCGGTGACGCAGGTAGTTCGCGTTCAGAACCGCGTGCTCGCTCATCAACTCTAACTCGCGGCCGTATCGTCGGTAAAATGCCCATGCACGGACGACCGCTCCGGCATTTCCATGCCACTGCTGGACCTTGCCGATGCTCTTGTCGGGTTTACGCCAGTAGTACCTGTAACCGTCTCCTGTGGCCCCTCCATCTTCGACTGATTCACGGTCTACGAGTGGAGTAGGGAGGTAGTCGGCCAAGTGTGACTTCACTCCTATAGGTCCACTTCCTGGCCCGCCTCCTCCATGAGGCTGGCTGAATGTTTTGTGGAGATTGTAATGGACGGCGTCGAATCCCATTCTTCCTGGGTCAGTCTTGCCTAGAATCGCATTGAAGTTAGCCCCATCATAGTACATCTGCCCACCGGCAGTATGGACTATTTCTGCTGCTTCGGCAATCTCGGGCTCGAAGATACCAAGGGTACTCGGGTTGGTAATCATCATCGCAGCAGTATCTTCGCCTACGGCTGCCCTGAGAGCATCTAGGTCGATGCGCCCGTCTTCTGCGCTGGGAATCTCGATTATATCGTACCCGCACATCGCGGCAGACGCTGGATTGGTCCCATGGGCCGAGTCGGGTACGATGACCTTGTCTCGGTGCTCCTCTCCATTGCTGCGATGATACTCCTGTATGCAACGAATCGCTGTGAATTCTCCCTGTGCTCCGGCGACTGGCTGCAAGGTAACTTGATCCATGCCGGCACATATTTCGAGCATTTCCTGCATTTCATAGAAGATTGATAGTAGACCTTGGATCTGATGTTCGGGCTGCAGAGGGTGAATCCTATCGATGCCGGGTAACTGAACAATTCTCTCATTGATTCTAGGATTGTGCTTCATCGTGCATGAGCCCAGTGGGTAGAATCCGGTATCGATTCCAAAATTCCTCTGTGAGAGCCAAGTATAGTGTCGGACCAGTTCTGGCTCACTGGCTCTTGGCCACTCAGGTAAACTGGCTCGCCTCAAAGATTGGGGCACAGTATCTGCTGCCTCTTCCATCATTGGCTCGGGCTGGGACCAGCCGGACCCAGCAGCACCATTGAACTCAAAGATGTCACTCAAGATCCCACCTCTTCAACCCAAGACGACAACGCTGAGGATAGAGCATCGATATCCGATTGACTCGTTCTCTCATCGCAGCCGATTAGTAGGCAGTTCGACATAGAATCCCACCACTCCCCCATTGCAAGACCTCCTAGCACTCCTGCCTTGTCCATGTGAGTGACTGCTTCGCCCGCATCTCCGGGAAGTTTCACGGCGAACTCTCGGAAGTTTGGCGTATCCGGATCTACCAATTCGACACCTGGAATAGCACTGACAGCCTGTTTGGTCGCTTCGGTTGCTGCAGCGACACGAAGTGCCAGTCTCTCCAGACCCTCGGGGCCGAGCAGAGACATGTGCATCGCACCCATCAGGGCGATTAGTGTCTCATTTGAACAGATGTTGGAGGTCGCACGATGACGTCGGATGTGTTGCTCACGAGTCGAGAGTGTTAGTGTGAATGCATCTCTGCCGTCCTCATCGATTGTTTTTCCGACTATCCTTCCTGGCATCAATCGCAAGTACTCCTTCTGGCACGCGAACAGCCCGTAGATTGGTCCTCCAGCGGTAGGGCCAATTCCGAATGGTTGCCCTTCGCCAACGACAATGTCGGCACCGTAATTCCCCGGTGCTTCTACTATGCCCAATGAAACAGCGTCTACGCCGACTATCAGCGCCGTGGTCTCTCCAATGATTTCCTTGAGTTGTGTCACTCCCTCATCCAGCTCACCGAATGCATTGGGCTGCTCAACATAAACGGCACACGCTCCGGCGGCAGTGGCTGCTGCTTCGAGGTCTATTCTGCCATCCTCTCCATGCTCCAAGATTCGCAGTTCGATGTCTCCTCCCTGTGAATAGTTCTCAATTACGGAGAGTCTGTGAGGTGGTACAAACTGGGATACATAGACTACTCCTTTCTGGGTAGCTTTGCGGTCCTTGGCTCTAACAGCACATGTGATGGCCTCGGCTGCAGCCGTACTAGCATCATACATCGAGACGTTTGATACGGGCAAGCCCACCAGTTCTGAGACCATGGTCTGGAACTCCCACATCGCTTGCAGCATCCCTTGGCTGACTTCGGGCTGATATGGAGTGTATGAGGTAAGGAATTCTCCACGAGTAGCAAGCATTGGCACCATTGTAGGAACGAAGTTTCGGGCTAGACCAGCAGCTAGGAAAGATGGTCGTGAATCTAAATCCACATTGGCCCCCAGTAAGCGCTGAGCATCGGCCCAGATCTCCTCTTCCGACTGTGGCCCTCGCAGCGGAAGAGCATTAGTTCTGCGAACTTCCTCGGGAATGTCTGAAAACAAGTCATCCATGGATTGTAAGCCCATTGCCTCGAGCATCTCCTGCTCGCGACCAAGATTCGGTAGTTGGTCCAAGTCTCCACAGCCTGCCTCTCGGCGCTCCGAGCAGAATCTCAACGCCCTTCAATGTTCGTTGTGGGAGTTTTCACAGTAAGCGACATACACTTATTTGCTCGTTTGAACTGGTAAGTGTAGCATGAAGGTCGCAATCACCTCCGCGGATTCGTTCGTGGCACCCTATCTTATGGAAATGTTGGGCGACTCAGGAGTTGTCATCCCGGAGGAAGCTGTTGGTGATTCGATGGCACTCGACGCCCTATTGACTCCATGCAGTGCCCTCATTCACATCAACTCCCGTCCTGTAGATGCCAGTGTCGATAGAACAGACAGAGAAGCCTACATCTCGATGCGTGAGTCCTCCAGGCCGATACTGGATGCTGTTGACAGGCACGGCAGTCTGCACTTTGTTGTCCTGGGGACTCTTAGAGTGCATCCCCAGTGGGAACCGGGTGAAGCATACTATGGAGATGATTCCACTCTAGCTCCTCGAGATACTGCTGCAGAAGGCCAGTTGTGGGTTGAGGAGAACGCTCTCGAGCGAGCTGAGGCCGAACGCCCAGTTAGTATCGTGAGGGCGTCCAATGTGCAAGGAGTTCCACTCGATGGCCCCCCGGGCAACGGTCTGCTGCACAAATGGGCCGAAGAATGTCAGATTGGCTGGATAAACATCCCAGGAGACGGTTCGAACATCAAGGACTTTGTTCATGTCCAAGATTTAGTCAGAGTAGTAGATGCAGTACTCGCAAATCCACCTCCTACTAGAGATAGTATCGCTGTGGGATCAGGTAAGGGAATCAGTATGGAGGATTTGTCCGGGATTTACCATTCCCGCACTGGGTGCGATACTGAGTTCGGGCAGAATGATGCTGGAGAGGTATTCGGGATGGTAGATTCATGGGGCCTACAAGAGAGATTTGGATTCAAGCCCGAAATCAGCCTTGAAGAGATGATAGAGGAAGCTTTCGAGGCTGCCGGTCACTGAGCGTTCACGATTAATCTCTTGCGAATTCCGTTCCAGCCTGAGATACTAGCACTGATTGTCGTTCTCCTGCCATTAGTCATTGAGCCACTACCTGCACCAGTCGCAAATCTGACTTCGACCTCACCCACTTCAGGTACCTCTCCGATTACTGTCATGCCTCCTCGATATGCATCTTCTATTCCGATGCCAAATGTGCGCTCGGGAACCGAAGTGGCCTTGATTTCAAACTCGAACGTCTGGCCTTCTAGAGAATCAGCGAGATTTCGCTGATCGGTGAGCATTCTCGCTTCGGAGAACGCAGCAGCAATTGAGGACATGCTTGAGAATTCGGGAGATGATGGAGCAGTCTGCTGAGAGACTGCTTGTGTTGGTGACGGAGACTCCCTGATATGCGAAGATTCTGCGGATGAAGGTCTCCGCCTTGATCCCACAGTGACTCTGTCGGGAACTAAGACTCTGGAAGAAGCGGCGACTTTTGTAGACTCGTACCAATCATCCGGATCTTCATATTCAGGAATCTCGACCTCAGTGTCTACCTCAACTTGCTCGGGAATCTCGACCTCAGTGTCTACCTCAACGCGGTCCGGGACATCTACTTGGTACTCTTCATGCCAATCATCATGGCTAGAATAATCAGTTTCGGCCTCGGTTTGGTCCTCGACAGGTGCAGAGACTTCTTCTGCAGGAGAACCGTCTTTCATACTGGAAGAAGCGGCGACTCCGGCAACAGTACCTGCAGCAGCGGCCGCGGCAGCGATAGTGGTACTTCTCTCAGCTAATCGTGCTGTTACCTGATTCTGCATTCTGTCTGCATTGGATTTCCAAAGGGACTGAGCAGGAGATCTGAGAAAGAAGGGCAGATTATCGATCTGTGTTTGTGCCTCGGCATCAGCTATTTCTCTGGCCTCTTCGACTGTAATTCTACCTTCCATCACATCCTTCTCAAATGCGGCTACTTTGGACAGCATGCTCTCGGAGAAGTTCTCGAATTCGTCTGAACTTCCATCGCTTTCGGGAGTTTGATCGCTCGAGGGCATGGATGTCGACGTATGTGTAGGTGTGGTGGTTGGATCTGGGTCCGATTCAATTGCTTGGGGAGATGATGGAGTAACCGATATCTTGCCGACTCCGACCCATCTACGAACACCTGTTGGAAGAGAGTTGTCCGATTTGGGGCGAGACCAGCCGCCTCTGTACCAGTCGTTACTTCCGTTCTGCTCTCTATCGTCGAGGCTCCAAGATGGTGCTCCTCCACTGTTAGCATTGTAGAAATATAACCTTGTGCCGGACGGATTCTTGTACCAAGTCTGGCCGTTTATCTTGGTGCCTTGGACCTCATAAATTCCGTTGTACTGTTCATTTGGGTGATCTCTAATCTCAACTGCGGAGTCTTCTGAAAGTGCCTCTGTTGGACCTCCGTCAAAAAGTACCAGAATCTCGTCCAGATCGAGGTTACCGTCAGAATTGGTATCTACTGCTGAGAATATTGCAGACAGGATAGAATCCGGAGCCTGTTGACCAGTTATTGACTCCAGCGAGGCTCTGAACTCGTATGTATCGATGGAGCCGTCGCCATCGAGGTCGTACTTAGTGAACAGTGCTTCTGCTGTGATTCCTCTCTTGCGAAGAAGTTCTTTCAGATTCTTGATTGCCACTGCCTCTACGGCCCCTCTTACTCGCGACTGCATGTGCTTTGAGGTTGGGCAGGGGCAATGAGTATTTTCCCGGCTAACTAAAGTAAAAGTGGCTGTTATGACTACAAAAAAGGCGGGCGCTTTACCAGGGCCCTAACTCTCCTTCGAGGGCTTGCTTGAATCCAGACCTCGCTTCCTGGATCGGCTCCCGTAAGATAGGCCATGGCGATTCCTGTTCTCTCCTTGCTCGGAGAGGGAGCACCGCTAGTAACTCTGCCAACTACCTCTGCATCATCTTCATCCGATGCTAGTACCACATGACCGGGGCGAGGTGCAGGGCCCCTCTCAAGACACTCCAACCCATGCCACTTGTCGCCCGATTCAATTGATTGTAATACTCGACTCTTGCCGATGAAATCGTGTTCTAAATCTAGTCCGAAAGGTACGGCAGTCTCTGCTGTATCTCTAGTCAGGAAATCTCCGGGCAAAGGCTCCTCCGCACTTCCGCCTAAGCCGGGCCACAGGAAGTCTTGGCCAGAAAGCAGGTATCCCTTCTCCAAACGCAGTGTATCTCGCGCACCCAATCCTACTGGGACCAGTCCATGAGATCTCCCGGACTCTAGTAGTGCATTCCACAGAATGGGCGCCTGCACGTTGCTGACAAATATCTCGTAGCCCCTCTCACCTGTGTAGCCGGTTCCTTGAATCCACCCCGATATAGCTAGATTATTGTCAGCTATCTCTCGGCATGCGAATCTGCCAACGGCATTGTCCTCGCCGATGACCTCAGAGAGTATGTCTAATGAAGCAGGACCTTGTAGGGCGAGGATGCTTGTGCTGCCTGATAGGTTCTCAATGGTAATAGAGCCGTCCTCTGGAAGCATAGATGTGAACCAATCCAACATTACTGGAACCATAGATGCATTGGGGACACCGAGGACTTCTGTATCTGATTTTACGGCGAAGATCATGTCGTCGATTATGTGGCCGTTGTGATCGAGGAAATGAGTGTAGCCGCACCTTCCTTTTGAGAAGTTCATAAACTCCTGAGTCGCAATACTACTCAACCATGAACGAACTCCTTCGCCACAGAACTGGAAGAATCCCATGTGTGATACATCAAACAGGCCGGCGGCCGCACGAGTCGCTAGATGCTCATCCTGGATTGATGAGTACCAAATTGGCAACTCAAAGCCATGGAAGTCGACCATCTTGGCGCCGCCTTCGACATGGCAGTCGAACAGTGCCGTCTTGGCCGGCTCTACGTGCATGGCCTTTGCATGGAGATTGGGTGCAA
>CAYYAH010000045.1:0-9608 GCA_964470075.1 uncultured Candidatus Poseidoniales archaeon | reverse complement strand
TTCAATTCGTCCAATCCGTCCACCTCCTGGGGGGGACACGTAACGTGCCCGTATGGGCGGCGTGTACACTTGTTGATATAGGCGACCCTCTTCAAACAGCACGAGCGATATGGTCTCCCTCAACCAGATTAGTGCCCGAGCGGAGCTTGAGAGGCGTCGCTATCAGATTGAAGAGGCTCTGGAGGAGTTTGTACAGAAGCGACTGTCGCAACCAGATGCCCCTGTAATGAGACTCGTCAGCGACATCCTTCTGGGGGGAGGGAAGAGGTATAGACCAGTTCTGAGCGTACTGGCATACGAGGCCTGCGGTGGAGAGGATAAGGAGAAGGCATTCAATCTAGCACTCTCGGGAGAACTCATTCACACTGCCACACTGGTGCACGACGATATCAATGATCAATCCAAGTTGCGCAGAGGCAAACCAACCCTCCACACCACCAAGTCTCAATCGCACGCAATTATCGCCGGTGACTACCTATTCGCACTTGGCTTTGGAGTAGGCGGACATAACGACGACAGAGTTGTCGAGCGAATCGCCAGCACATGCGGAGGAATAGCTACAGGTGAGATTCTCCAGATGGAGCACATCGGTAACCTGTCCACCACTCCTGAGGACTACTATGCAATTGTCGACGGAAAGACAGCAAGGCCGTTTGCCTCGGCATGCTGGGGGGCTGCAATAGCATCAGAAGCTGAGCAGTATGCAGATTCTATGGAAGAATTCGGAATGGAACTGGGAAGAGCCTTCCAGATGGTCGATGACCTACTCGATCTAACTGGAGACCCTCAGATGGGCAAGCCTCGCGGTACCGATGTCCACGATGGGAAGATGACTCTTCCCATCATCCACGCTTTGACGATGCTACATGGCTCGGATTTTGAGCACTTCACCGATGTACTCACTAACTTCAGTGACGAGAGATGGGGAGAGTTCAGTGAACTGATTGAGAAGGCCGGCTCACTGCAATATGTTAGGCAGTTGATAGAAAACCACATCGAAAGGGCGTTGAATGCTCTAGAACTTCTGCCAGATACTAGGGCCCGTACTTTGATGGTAGAACTCACAAAGATGTCTGAGGGGCGCCGGACTTGAGTCCATGTCCCTCGAGCGTACTGAATGGGACGCCATAGTCATCGGCGGCGGACCTGCTGGCAGTACAACTGCTCGTTATGCCGCTATGGGTGGCGCAGCGGTCCTGGTCATTGACGGCAGAGATCCAATCGGCTCGCCTTTGCAGTGCGGAGAATTAGTACCTAGCAATGATGAGATGAAGCGCCTGTGCCCGGATGTTCCGGACATCGATGATCTTCTTCGAACGCCTGAACATGCGATCTCTTTGAGGACGACAAAGATGCACCTAGTGCCGCCCTCGGGAAAGCCTCTGAAGTATCCTTTCGAGGGCGTGGTTCTGAACAGGGTTTCACACGATGAGGAGTTGGTTGAACTGGCTCGTTCATGTGGAGCCGAGTATCTCGTAGGAACACGTGTTGCAGAGATTGAATCGAACAAAGTCACTCTTTCAGATGGCTCACAGTACAGTGCAAAGGTCATCATAGGAGCTGGCGGTCACAACGACCCATTGAGAAAATTACATTGGAACGTCGAATCGCTTAACATTCCTGTTAAATTCGTGCTTATGGATGGCGTATTCAACGATGCACTGGAACTACACTTTGGATCAGTGGCTCCTGGTGGTTACGCATGGGTCTTCCCGAAGCAAGGAGGAGCTAACATAGGATTGGGAATTCAGAGGAAACTTGCCAAGGGCAAGAGTCTGAACCTTTATTCAGAGAATTTCTTCTCCCGATATCAAGGAGAAGTCAATTTCAGAGGCGCAGGCTCTCTTCCGATGTCGGGTACAATTCCTAAGTTCGTCCAAGGAAACCACTTACTCGTTGGAGATGCAGCAGGCATGGTCCTGCCTTCGAATGGAGCAGGAATCACAATTGCGATGATTGGCGGTAGAATAGCAGGCCAAGTAGTCGCCGAGCACCTCACAGATGGTACATCTCTAGAGGAGTATGAAAGGAGATGGAACAAACAGATGGGCAAGGTGATGCGAAACTCAAAATTTGCTTTCAAACTTGGAACTCTGATGTTCCGCTCTCCTGACTGGTTACTCAATCTGATGTTTAACAGGCTCACTAAGCCATTTATCTGGAGGGCAGTTACATGCAGGTCGCTATTCAGTTTCAGGTGAGCGACCTTCCCAGATTGTAGCCATCCCAGGAAATACCAGTTTAGCTGACACTTGCTCGAATCCGGTATCTTCCATCATTCTGACGTAGTCTTTGGTGGTCCCGAAACTAGCATAGGTCTTAGTCAGCCACTTCCAGGGATTGCTCTCCGAATTATAGAACAGTCTAGCATAACTTGAGACCCAGACTCGCATCCAAAGCCATCCCATTATGCCATGCAGTCGGTTGACCTTGGCAGGCTCTACCATCACAAACACACCTCCTGGTTTGAGCACTCTGAGAGTCTCTGCTAGGCCGGCCCGCTTGTCGAACCAGTCTCTGAATGAGAACAGCGAGCACACAGCATCGAAGGAATGATCCTCGAATGGTAATTCTTCTGCCGTCCCTTCGACAAATTCCACAGCAGATTCGCCCCTTGATTCTCTATTCGGACCGACTCTTCCTTCTGCTACTCTGAGCATCTCAGGAATAGGATCCAAACAGACCAGATCTTGGCCTTCAAAGTCCTCAGCGAAACTACCTGGCCCACATCCTATCTCGAGAACCCTGCCACTGGAAGGTAGACGATCCCTTACCATTCTGCGCCAGCGAGAGACTTGGCCCAGCGTTGCAAACCAATTCACCTTGTCATAAACAGGGATTGTAGCCTCCAAATTCTGCTGGAGCTCATTCCAGTCAGCCTCTCCGATTCGCTCGGCGTCCATGGGCCTCGCTGAGACCTCACATATTTGGTTGAATCCCGATAAATTACTGCAAAATCACGAAGGAATCGCATGGTCAAAGTGATATACCGTTCGTCTTTCGCGCGTGTCACCGAAGGTGACACAATGGGACGAGCAGATATACTCCGAGCAATCAAAGACTCGGAGAGTGGAGCAAAGAAGATCCAATCGGATGCAGAGGCGAAGGCGACAGAGACAGTCTCCAATGCCCGCGTCAAGGCCGCCGAGTCAACAAGTTCAGGCAGGCAAGGGGCTGATGATGAGGCTGCGAAGATGCTTAGGGATGCCCGCGCTGCGGCGGAGAAGGAAGCAGAATCCGTAGCCGCAGAGGGTGAGGCAGAACTCGAGCGCGTCGCTAGCGAGGGTAAGAAGAACCGCAATACGGCTGCAGACGCCGTTCTCAAAGCCTTCCGCAAGGATTAGTCCCGGGGTGACATCATGAGCCAACTGACACCAGAAGACATGTCTCGTCTGGTTGTCGCTGGCACCAAGGGGCAACTCAAGACCACGATTGACGTTATGGCAGGCCTCTCACTGGTTCACATCAACGACTACAGCAGCGATGATGAAGACCTGTCAATGGGAACTCCATACGATGCTTCAGAGGATATCAGCCGCAGACTCACCAAGATGAGAGGAGCTGCTGCTAACTTACAGGCTCCAGGTCAGACCGAGTTAATGGCTGCTCCAGAAGTTCGCAGGAACTTATCGGGGGACATCGACAACTTAGTCGACAATGCGCTGAGTCTCAACGATGAGATGGAGGCGCTAGAGACAGAGTCTGCTCAGATAGACGAGGAACTTGGAATTCTAGCTCTGCTAGCCCCACTCAGCCTAGAGATGGAGCTGATGAGAGGGTATGAGTCAATCACCCAATTCGTCGGCACAGTATCATCTCTAAGTAAGGCTCGACCTGCTCTGGCTTCTCTAGGTGACTCAGCGATTCACATGAGTAGCGAGGTTGCAAAGAATGGAGTAATAGCCGTTTTCTGCCGCAACGAGGAAGCCGATTCTGTCCAGAAGATGCTCTCTGAGCATGACTTCCAAGCTATCTCTATTCCCGAGTCAGATGGACTGCCAAGTGACCGAATCTCTGAGTTGAATGAAAGAAAGGCCGAGATAGAATCCAGAATCGATTCTCTGCAGACTGAACTCTCCGAGTGGTCAGATACCAACAGTGGCATGCTATTCGGAGGTATGGAGCTTCTAGAGAGAGACTTGCAACTAGCCACTGCTCCTGTCAGGGTCGCAGTGAGCGACCACGCATTCGTCCTAGATGGTTGGATTCGGTCAACGGCCGAGGAAGAGGTCAAGGCTGCACTCGCAGGTGTGTGCACGCATGTAGAGATTGAGAAGTATGAACCTCCAGCCCACAGCCACGGGCACCATCACGATGAGAATAAGGAGGATATGCCACCAATCGATTTCTCACCGAGGAACTACAGTAAGCCATTTGAGATGCTTACCGATGTAATGGGAAGACCTGCTTACGGAAAGGTAGACCCGACCTTCTTCATGTTCCTTACTTATCCGATTTTCTTCGGGATGATCCTAGGAGATATGGCGTACGGCCTCTCAGTAATGGCTATGGCAGCACTCATTTGGAGGAAGTTCCCTCTCAATGACATGATGTCAAACGTTGCAGGGTTTCTTTTCACAATTGGAACTTCAACTCTGATTTTCGGCTATATCTATGGAGAGTTCGCCGGTTTCGAATTCCTGCCACATGGCCATTGTGACATTGATCACATAATCGGCGTTGCCCAGTGCGAAGCCGCCTACATGGCTGATGGGGTCACCCATGGCCATTACCATTGGGAAGAGGGGCATGCGCCTTGGTGGGTTGCATGGATGACTAACCTGTACCCCAACGGCGGGGAGTTCTACTGGGTCTGGCAAGGACCTCTCGAACTGACACTAGCTTACCCATTCCACCGTGTCTCGACCAATCTCGAGAACCTGATTCTACTAACCATCTATTTGGGAATAATCCACATCCTCATCGGCCTCATTATTGGATTCCGCGATGTCTACAAGACACACGGTCTGATGGATGCTATCTTCGAGAAGGGCTCGTGGATGGTGGTCTTGCTCGGAGGATTCGTCTTCGGCTACGGCTTCCTAAGCAATGACTGGGACATTGCCACACCAGGAGCAGCAATTACCGGAGTTGGCGTTGTCATGGTGATGGTACTGCTGGCCCATTACGAGAAGATGGGATGGGGAATAGGAATTCCCATGGGAATCCTCGAGTCTCTTGGAATGCTTCCAAAGGTGGTATCTTACGTCAGACTCTTCGCTGTAGGTGTTGTAGGCGTCAAGATTGCTGCCACAGGTAACGAGATGATCTACGAGGGCATGGCTCACACGCTGTCGGATTTAAGCCACGCCTCTACATTGGACATTGTCCTGATTCCTGTCATGTTCATCGGCTGGCTACTCGTCCAACTCTTCGCCCTAGTTTTGGGTATTTTCAGTCCAAACATCCACACTGTCAGACTACATTTCGTCGAGTGGATGATGCAATTCTACGAAGGGAGCGGCCTCCCCTTCAAGGCGTTCGGATTCAAGCCGGACAAGGTTGAGGTCGAGTAAGACTCACATTGTGAGAAAAACGGAGGAAAAATAACATGGAAAACAAGAGAATGAATACGGCATACCGCCTTCTGATGACTGCCTTCATGGTGACCCTAGTCGCCGGTGTTGTGACAGCTCAGGAGAGCGCAGGTGACAATGAAGAGACAACTAAGTCCATGGCTAAGCTAGCAGCAGGAATTGCTCTAGCAGGCTGTGGGATTGGAACTGGCCTAGCACAGAGTTCGATTGGCGCTGCAGCCATCGGCATGATTGCTGAGGACGGCAACCAATTCGGCACAGGACTTCTGTTTACTGTTCTGCCTGAGACAATTGTTCTGTTCGGTTTCCTATCGATCTACCTATTGTAGGTCGTCGGAGACACAGACAAAGGAGGATGCATGTCACTAGACAAATTAGCAGGTGAAATCGAAGCGATGGCCAAAGCCGAGGCTAAGGCCGTCACTGACGAGGCAACCACCGAGGCCAAGCAAATCGCTGATGAGGCGAAGAATACAGTCTCCTCGTACCGCGAGGAGGCCATTGCCAATGCCTCGAGAATGTGTGATCAGATAGCCGTCGAAAGCATCGCAGCCGCAAGGCAGCGAAACCAGAAGACACTCTTGGTTGCTCGAAGAGCCGAACTTGACGCCACCTGGGAGGAAGTACTGTCACGTGCATCTTCTCCAGATATGAAAGGCAGGAATGAGGTACTCAAGCTCCTATTGACACAGGCTTCTGACGAAGCCCCATCTGGAATGGTACTCAAACCGGTTAAGACTGACAGAGATTTCCTCGCCAAGAACTCCTCGGAGTTCGAGATTGGCGAAGAGGTCGATGGCCTAGGCGGCTTCGTGCTTGAAGACACGGATGGCTCGGTTCTGATGGATTATCGATTCGAAGGCCGCCTCAGGAATGCCTGGGACGACAGACTTGGCGAAGTCAGTAGCATACTATTCGGAGAGTGAGACAGGATGGCAATCGCAGCCGGGAAGGGTAATTGGGCCAATGCTGCAGCCCGCAGCAAGGCTAGAAAGTCCAAGTTACTGGAAGAGACCCGGCTGCGCCAACTCCTGAAGAGCGGACCCGAGACGATTGCTGCAAGCATCGGAGAACTCGATTACCGGAAGGAGATGGACATCTACTCGGCCAGACTCAGTGGCGCTGACCTAGTTGAGACAGCACTGGCTCACAATCTCGAGAGGGAAGTCTCAGAGGTCATGGGCTATTGCCAAGGTAACCTGAGGAGTATCGTGGCTGTATTCGCCCTCCGATTCTCCTACAGCAATGCCAAGGCAGTGCTACGTGCGGTCAATGGTGGAATCAGCGCTGAGAATCTAGCCAGTTCAGTTCTTCCCGACGAGAATGAACTCAACGTTGACTGGATTGAGATTGCAAGTCAGAGCGAGAATCTAGAGGACGTCGCAGCAGCGATGCGCGGCACTCCTTGGGGCGCAGCAATCTCTGAGATGGACGCTGACGCGCGACTGCAGGAATACGAGGACACTCTCGATAGACACTACTACAGAGAAGCCATCAGTGAATTGAAATCTAGTGGACTCGGACACAGTCTTTTGCTAGGCTATCTGCGCAGAGAGATCGACCATCGAAATATCGTCAATCTTCTACGTGCGCTCAGGCAGGGACTCCCAGTAGAGCAACGAATGGACGCCATGTTGGAAGGCGGCAGTGCACTAAAGGGGAGCCTGTTGAAGTCGGCAGCCGAGGCTGATAACCAAGACGCCCTGATGGAGGTCCTAAGACGCTCCAATATGGAAACGGCCGAACTTGAAGAAAAACTCGAGGAATCCAATGAGCATGGTGGATTTGACCCTGTTGTCAGCTATCTGGCTGAAGAGAGAAGGTCGGATATGAGGCGAATGAGCCATCTCAACCCTCTCTCGGCATTTCCAATCATCTATTATCTGGAGAGCAAGGTGATTGAAGTACAGAATTTACGCCTGCTGGTGCGCGGCAAGGCTGTAGGTCTGCCAGATGAAATTATCGAAGCGCACATGACATTCTGAGGTGAGAAAAATGGAGATAGTGATAGTAGGCTCTCCCGAGTTCACACTTGGATTCCAGCTAGCAGGCATTACTCGCCTGCATAATCCGAGTAACGACAAAGAGATGAGCGAAACTCTTCGAATGTTACTCGATGAGAAGGAGGTCGGAATCATTGTCACCGATTCTACCGACCTCATGCGCATGCCGGACAAGCTGAGACAGCGCATGTCCGACAGCATCACGCCCACAGTTTTGGGCATTGGGACTGAGGAGGACAATACCCTCCGTGAGTCCATCAAGTCTGCTCTAGGAGTGGACCTTTGGAAGTAGATTCCTCGAATACAGGATAAGGAAGTGAAAAAATGAGTGAAGAAAGCGGATTGATTTACAGAATCTCAGGTCCGGTCGTAACGGCCGTCGGCATATCGCCGAGAATGTACGAAGTGGTACGCGTCGGCGATGAGGGTCTGATGGGAGAAGTGATTGAATTACATGGTGACCAATCGGTCATTCAGGTGTATGAGGAGACCTCGGGCATCAAGCCAGGTGAGCCAGTTATCAGGACAGGTCAGACCCTGTCTGTTAAGTTGGGCCCCGGACTGCTGACCCAGATTTATGACGGGATTCAGCGCCCTCTAGAAGATCTAGAGGAGACCATGGGCGTGTTCATCACGCGTGGTGTCGATGCTGATGGCCTTGACCTCACCAAGAAGTGGGAGTTCAACGCTACAGCTTCGGTCGGTGAAGAAGTTTCAGGCGGTTCCGTGATAGGATTCGTGCAAGAGACTGAAACCGTCGAGCACAAGATCATGGTTCCCCCTGGACACGGCGGCAAGATTGCCAGCATCGAGTCCGGTGAGTTTGATATCACATCCACGGTTTGTACTCTCGAAGATGGTACTGAGATTGCGATGATGCAGGAGTGGCCGGTCAGAACACCGCGCCCATTCCTACAGAAGAACGCCCCTGACGTGCCACTGATTACTGGCCAGAGGATTCTCGACTTCCTGTTCCCTCTAGCCAAGGGAGGTACAGCTGGAATACCCGGTCCTTTCGGTGCTGGAAAGACTGTTACTCAGCAGCAACTGGCCAGATGGTCAGATGCTCAAATCGTCGTTTACATCGGATGTGGTGAGCGCGGCAATGAGATGACCGAGGTTCTAACTGAGTTCCCTCATCTCACAGATCCAAACACCGGCAAGCCTCTGATGAACAGAACCACGATGATTGCAAACACATCGAATATGCCGGTCGCTGCGCGTGAAGCATCTGTGTATACCGGGATAACTATCGCCGAGTACTTCAGAGACATGGGATATGATGTGGCACTAATGGCCGACTCAACCAGCAGATGGGCTGAGGCAATGCGTGAGATCTCCTCGCGTCTAGAAGAGATGCCAGGTGAGGAAGGATACCCTGCCTACCTGTCAAGCCGACTAGCAGAGTTCTACGAGCGCGCAGGCCGTGTTCAGACCCTAGGTGGCGATGACGGCTCTGTTTCTGTTATCGGTGCTGTTTCACCTCCTGGAGGAGACATCTCCGAACCGGTCAGCCAAGGTACTCTCAGAATCGTCAAGGTGTTCTGGGGCCTAGACGCCGGCCTAGCAAGGCAGAGACACTTCCCTGCAATCAACTGGCTGAGCTCATACAGCCTATACCCACAGGCTCTTGACCAGTGGTACAGAGACAACATTGCCAGTGACTTCCCCGAGGTTCGAACCAAGATTAGCAGCCTGCTACAGGTCGAGGCGGAACTGCAGGAAATCGTGCAACTGGTCGGTTCAGACGCACTACCGATGGACCAGCAATTGACTCTTGAGGTCGCCAGAATGATCCGTGAGTTCTTCCTTCAGCAGAATGCATTCCACGACGTTGACACATTCAGTCAGCTCGACCTTCAATACGAGATGGCCAAGGCCATCCTTGCCTTCCAAGAAGAGTCTGAAAAGGCGATGGCCGGAGGAGCCGAACTCGAGGATGTAGTCAACGTTCCCGCACGTACCGACCTGATGAGAGGCCGATTCGAAGAGGGTTATGCAGAACGTATTGGAGAATTACTCGGCGAGATGTCTAAGCAGATTGCCGGGACTATGGAGGACAACTAAG
>CAYYAH010000044.1:4317-9771 GCA_964470075.1 uncultured Candidatus Poseidoniales archaeon | reverse complement strand
AGTACGACATCGAGCAGATTACCAGCCCGAAGAAGGTCGTCGCCATGCAAAAGGCTCTGGAAACGGTTCACGTCGACCCTGCGATCATGTCCTACGTGGTTGAGTTAGTCCAGCGCACACGTGAGGATCATCGAGTAATCACCGGAGCTTCTCCCCGCGCTAGTCAGTCGCTGTTCAAGACAGCGCGAGCGTCTGCGGCTATCGATGGCCGCGACTACGTCATTCCTGATGATATCAAGAACGTCGCACTCGAAGTAGTAAGCCACAGAATCGTACTCAAGCCCGAGTCTAAGATTCGCGGTGTAACCGGCCGTCACATCACTCGCAAGATTCTCAGCGAAGTGCCTGTCCCTGTTATCCAGTGATAGGCAAGATTCACGGTAGTCCCGTGGTTTTCCCCCACTGAGCGAGATGTCCGGAGCAGTAGTTATCGCCGTGGTTAACCACAAGGGAGGATGTGCCAAGACCACGACCGCAGTCAACATTGCTTCCGCTCTAGCAGTCGGAAACGAGGAGATGGGTATCGCTGCTCGCAGGGTGCTAGTAATCGATCTTGATCCCAAGGGAAACATCGCCACTACCTTCGGAATCGACAAGAAGACGCTTGGCCCAACCATGAACGAGTTGTTCAAAGGAGGAGTGGATGGCTCACCAGTCAGCCTCAACGAGTGTCTGATTGGTCCAGACAGGCTTACTGAGGCCATGCGTCAGTCATGGAAATTACACAACCCGAATCGAAAACGTGGACCTCCCAAAGGAATCGCAATCGAGAACCTCTGGCTGCTTCCAGCAGATCTCGATCTGTCTGGAGTAGAGATAGATCTGGCAACTCGCATCGGCCGCGAGAACAGACTCAAACTGGCACTACAGGACTCAGTGGGTCACTTCGATGTTGTCATCGTCGACACTCCAGCCTCCCTAGGTCTACTCACAATCAACGCGCTGGCCGCTTCAAACTGGGTCCTGATACCAATCCAGGCCGAGTTCTACGCCCTCGAGGGCATGAGTCAGTTGATGAACGCAATCCGAGACGTTCAGAAGGCGATTAATCCAAACCTCAGGCTGTTCGGAATAGCCTTGACCATGGTGCAGACCAATAGCAACCTAGGAGAGGCGGTCGCCGAACGCGCTCGCAAGCACTTCGGTGATCGGGTCTTCGATACAGCCATACAGAGATCGGTGGCGATTGCAGAAGCTCCCCTAGAGGGTGCACCGATAGTCATCGCCAAGAAGCCAAACAAGTCGAATCCGGGAAGCAAGACCTACTGGGACTTAGCCAAGGAGGTCGATGCTAGGATTGCTAGAATTTTAGGTGGTTGAGTCTACTCGACTTTGTTCACACTGATCGCGCAGGCGCGGCCGTCAGGTGCTTCGCCGAGCTCAAACTCGACTTCGTCACCTTCGTGGAGTGTTCCTGACTCCACATCTGACTTGTGAACGAAAACATCGTTCCCATCTTCTTTCTCTATGAAGCCAAAACCCTTCACGCGGTTGAACCATTTCACTGTACCCTTAGGCATAGTCCGCATCGCGTCGTCCATACTACTTCATCTAGACCCATATGCAACATGAAGGGAGAGGATTGAGGGTTATTCCTCGCCTACCCGTTCTAGAGCGGATTGTTTGGCATCGAGCAATGCAGATTCCCACTTAGACTTCAACTCGGCTTCGAGTGATTTCATTATCTCCTTGACATCCTTCTTCGATAGGTCTCCGCGCTTGTTGAATTGCTCCTCAAGCTTGGAAAGTGTCTCCTGTTCGCGCTTCTTTGCGAAATCGGACACTTTCTGCTCCATCTCAACCTCGAGTTCGAGCGCCATCTCCTGACGTCTTAGACCCAAGGCAGCGAGCATGGTCTCTTTTTCTGCACGGAATCTCCTATCCAGTTCTTCCAGAGCAGCTCGCTCTGACTCCTCCTCAAGTTCCTTGATGCGGACCTTGACATCCGCCTTCATCTCCTTCTCTAGGGACTTTCGTTCCTCTTTGAGTTGTTTCTCGAGTTCGGCCTCACGCTCACGACGGGCCTCGGAGATTCTCTCTCTCATCTGCATCTCCTGCTCGAGTCTGTGAGTCTCAATCTTGCGATGGACTCCGGTCTCCATTGCTTCTCTGAGATCCATCTCGACACGGCGTTGCATCCTCTCGACGTCTTGTGATGCTTCGAGTTCCAATCTCTCCTCGAGGAATGCTCTGCGGCGCTGATATTCTGTCTCCATCTCATCCTTGAGTCGGTCACGCAGCTGTGCTGCATGGGCTTCGATACGACGATCCCTTTCCAAGTCGAGTTGTTCTCGTAAGCGATTTTCCTCACGGCGCAGTCGATGGAGCATCTCCTCGCGAAGTAATCGCTCCTCGCGTTCCAGTGCCTCGGTCTCAAGGCGTTCCATCTCGTCCTCTAGTTCAGCCCTCAAATCTGACTCAATCTGCTGTAACCTCTCTTCGAATAGAATCTCATTGGCCTTGCGCATCGCTCCATGCATTCCTGAGACTCTCTCAGTCATCTCAGCTATGCGCATCCGGCGCTCTCGGCGGATGCTGGATCTGATTCTCGACTCCTCGTCCAATCGCTCTCTGGCACGAGCCACTGACTCCATGTTTGAGGAGGCTGAAAGGGCATGCTGAGCGCGAAGAGTGGCTAGCTCGTCGATACCTTCGGTATCGTTATCTTCCGGTGACTTGCTCTCACTCACGGGATCCCATCCCCAAGTTGTCGCTCATTCCGGAGTATTTGAGAGAGAAGGGTCCGAATCGGCTGATAAATGCGGTTTGGTGGGACTATCAGAAAGTACCGTTCTAGAAGGTGACGTTGAACTTTGACTCGCAGGCAGGGCACTTCAATTCACGAGATCCTGGTTTCGGCCTGATTCTCAATTGCCTCTCACAGCCGGGACAGTCGATTTCGACTTTGAGGATCTTTGGAGTGAGTGTGAACTTACCTGTGCAGGCGCTGCAAGCCAACTCGATTGGTCGCTCGTCGGTACCTGCTACGATTACGGTGTTGCAGTGAGGACAGGGGAGTGTCTCATCGGTCAGGTTGTCAACAGTAGGCTGGTGGCTGACCCGGCAGATTGCGCCGCATACCTGGCATTCCTTCTCGCCCAATCCCTGCGGCAGCATATGGCCGCAATGGGCGCATTCTGACAGCGGTGCGGCGTACCTAGATTCGATTTCGGATGAATCCGCCATGGCTCCCGATTCAGGGCCGGGTTAATCAAGCGGTCGCAGACAAGTCTTCACTAGAAGTCCCTAAAGCCACCTTTATCGCTTGTACCAAGTCATCCTTGAGATCACGTCCCAGAGTTACTAGGGTGGTGAATCTCTCCGTACCGGTTCCCGTGACCCACATTCCGTTTAGGATGACCAGTAGTGCGCTCGCCTCGTGTAGTGCTACACCCGCAGCCAGTTTGATTTCCCAGCCGCCAAGGACAATGGCAACCAGGAGAAGTGTTATTCCAACTGAGATTGCAATGTTCGTTGAAACTGCTCTTCTAGTTCGCTTCGAGAGATCGATGAATCTGGATAATGCTCTGGGATCCTCTCCCGGTATCAGGACATCTGCTGCATCTAAGTTGACCTGTTCGCCGCTGCCGACTGCGATTCCGACATCTGCGGCAGCGAGTGCGCCTGCATCGTTGAATCCGTCTCCTGCCATCAGAGTTCTGCGGGCCTTGGAGCGTTCGGAAACCCACTTTGCCTTGCCTTCGGGGTCGACTCCGCCTCTGCAGGATCCTGAGGGGATTCCCAGACGAGCTCCAAATGCTTCCACACTAGCCTGCTCGTCTCCGCTCAGAATCTCAACTCTGACTTCATTCTCCCTTAGAGCTGCAATCAACTCGTCTACTCCTTCTCTAGCATCGTCATGAGCGAATCCGAATGCGGCAATTGCTCGGCCATCTACAGCAAGAACACTAGCTCCGTGTCCGGCCTGTCTGGACTCTGACAAAGCCGAATCAATATCCAGTGGAATCTCAACTCCGCGCTCGAGCAGCCAGTCTGCTCGTCCAAGCATGACCTCTTGACCGCGTAGTTTACCGCTGACTCCCGCATCTCCGTCAGTCAGCCCAGTAACATTGCTAGCGTTAAGCGAGCGTTCGTTGGCGAGAGCAATGATGCTTCTGGCATAGGGATGATTTGAGCGCTGCTCGAGTCCTGCAGCAATCTGCAGCGCTCGGTACTCATTCTCATCCTGACCAACTGTGATTCCAGTCATCCTCGGACTGCCACTAGTCAGAGTACCAGTCTTATCGAGCAGTGCCAACTCAATCCCAGCAGCAGCCTCCAACACGTCGCCTCCTCTAGCGACCAACCCAAATCCAGAGGCTGCTGACAGAGCCGCAGCATGCGGAACAGGTGCGGCCAGAAGCAGAGAGCATGGGCACGAGACTACCCAGAGGAGTAGCGTCGTTAGAATTGCTTGCGAAGTAGCCCCATAGACGAGATATCCAATGAATGGGGAGCCGATCATCACCAGAGGTACCCAAATAGCAGTGAATTTCTCAATCGAACTTTGAGTTCTAGTCGGTTGATCACGGTAGTTCCTCACTAGATCGATGAGACTGGATAGTCTAGTATCATCTCCCCCTGCGGTCGCCTTGACTACCAAGGGACCGCGGACCAGTACTAGTCCGGCCTCTACAGTGTCTCCCTCATTTACGGAGATTGGAATTGGCTCACCAGTTAATGGGGCACGGTCGATGGCCCCTGTTCCTTCGATGATTATTCCGTCGACTGGCATCACCTCTCCCGAACGGATCTCTACAAGGTCGCCTAACTCTAGTGCCTCGACAGGGATCAAATCCTCATTTTGGCAGTTCGCTTCTGAGATGGATTGATTTGATGAAACTTGGATAACATTTAGGGTTCTCTGCTTGCTTTTCTCAGGAGTGTTTTGGTTAACCAAACGGGCCCTCCTTGGAAGTCTATCTAGACCTCCCTGCATCGACTCTCGGGCCCTAATCAGGGCCCTCTCTTCGAGATGTGAAGAGAATCCTACTAACCCGACTACCATCAGAGCCTCGGCCCACTCCTGAAGGAATAGTGCACCCAAGACCGCTAGAGAGGTGAGTATCTGGAAACCCATTACTCTGTTCTGAATGCTTCCGATTGCATCTTGGAACATCTGATTTCCAGCGAATAAGACTCCGAATATGGCGAATAGTGCTGCGAGTTGATTTGGTATCGTTGGAATCTGCTCTATTGCTACAACTCCTGCAAAGAGCGGTACAGTCATCGCTGCTCCCAGTAATCTGACTTGATCTGATCTCAGTCTCGAAGTGCGTGATGGTGAGAGTTGAAATCCTTCTCCAAGTATACTTGTAAGATGTTGATCTGAGATCTGCCTGAGATTGGGATCTGCAATCCACATCTTCTGGATCTCAATTCTTCCATCATTGAGGCGTACGTCGAGAACACCTGGGACATTCATCAGAGCGTTTCGAAGTTTGCGCTTATCGA
>CAYYAH010000044.1:0-4217 GCA_964470075.1 uncultured Candidatus Poseidoniales archaeon | reverse complement strand
ACGTCGAGAACACCTGGGACATTCATCAGAGCGTTTCGAAGTTTGCGCTTATCGACACCGATTCTGGCAGCAGCCATCTTCGGAGTCATCCCGTTGACGCTGAGCCAATCCATCTCAGGGCTATGACCTAGGTTATCGAGTACTGATGAGGCTCTGGATATTCTGCCTCTACTGACATCCACTTGCAACCTCACAGTTCCTTGAGTCACCGAGACTCTACATTCCTCAATTCCTGGCAGCCGGCTAACTGCTCTAGTCGCCTTCATCGCACAGTCTGGGCAATCCATGCCGCTGATGTTCCATTCGAATTCATGCACCCCATCTGCTGCCAGATCCAAATCGATTGAGTCGCCGGCTGATGCTGCCACAGCCTCGATTTCAGGTTCAGGCTTGCTCAGAGGTTTAGGTTTTGATTTCGGAAGATTTGGGAGTTTGAATGAAGAAAGCACTGATTTGAGAGAGAATGTTTCTTTTTCCGGTTTCTTAGAAACCGGGGTTTCCTCCTCGTCATCTAGCAAGAGGAATTCTTCGACATCCTCGCCCATGGTGGTGCCATCTAGTGGTGTCGCTTGAATATGATGTGTAATCAATGAGGGATTAAATCATCAGCAAAGAGTCATCCCGAGAGAATATGGAGGGATTGCCGGACGATCTCGATATTGATATGGTGGTCTTCGATGTCGATGGCACTCTGCTCGACTTCAGAGGGTTTCATCCCGAATTGATTCCGCTGGTTCGTCAACTCGAAGAGCTTGGAATCATTGTCTCGCTTGCTTCCGGTAGGACGCTGCCCAACATCACTCCAATTAGACAGGCTCTGGGAGTATCCGGATTCATCGTGGCCGAGAACGGCGGGGTTGTGTGGGACAGTTCTGAGGGGCATGAGATACGAGTGCTTGCAGATGGTTCTAGGCCCAAACAGGCAGCTCAGTGGCTGGCTACTCAGATTGATGGTTTCGATGTCAAGGGAATCGAGTCCAATCGTTGGAGAGAAACTGAATGGTGCATGTACGAAACAGGCATGGAGCATCAGATGAGGGGCCTTCTTTCAAAGACAGAATGGTCCGACCTATTGGTCGTCTCCACGGGCTTCGCAATCCATATCACATGCCCGGGAATCGATAAGGAAGCGGGCCTGAGGATGGCTCTCGAACAGCGAGGAATGGAGGCGAGCAGAGTCCTTTCTTGCGGTGATGCCCTGAATGATATTCCGATGTTCGAATACTGCGGTTACTCGGTGGCTGTGAACAGTAGTCTCAATGAGGTTGTGGAAGCGGCAGACTACTTGACTCAAAGCGATGGATTGGAAGGTACAATCGAATTGCTCAGGACTCTGCTTGATATCCTAAGATAATAGGTGGTGCAGGCGGCAGGATTCGAACCTGCGAAGCACTACGCAGAGGATCTTGAGCCCTCCCCCTTTGACCACTCGGGTACACCTGCAGCGTGTGGAAGGGAGTTGGGGTCTTGATACTCGCGCCTCAAAGGTGGTTCTTGGTGAAGACGAGGAATTGTTCAATAGTTACCTGTGGTCCACTCGTACCGGGTTGCTCGGATGGATGATGGAGGTGAAGTACCTAGGCTTAACGAGAAGCAGTTGGCAGTGGTCGAAAAGTCCCTGTTTGAGTTACTTAGAAACCAGAAGAGTCAGGCCGTTCCAGTCGAATTGCCTGTACCTTCTTTCTGGGCCTCAGTGGGCCAGTTATTGCACCATCTCGAAACTGAATTGGCCGAGACTATTCGCGATAAAGGAATGGGTGCTGAGGCACAGATGAAGTCGCGGAGACTAGGTAACATCAGAACCTGTATCAGCGACCTTACCAGACTGCGTCTGAATGCTTTCACCCAGAACGCTGTGCTATCCAATCTGATGAAATCGCCACAAGGCGATGCGATGAGTGCGGCGGTCGGCTTCCAAAGTCTTGACTGGCAGAGGCATGACGCTGCCGAGAGGGCGTTTCACGCTGGAATCGGGCATCTAGTTGAGAAATACAAGCACGAGGTGTCTTGGAACGCCCTGCAGCACGGCTCCAATGCCGAGACCATCAGTTCTCCGAAGGTTGTTGGACACTCTCCTCTCACAGAATTCTCCGAATCTGAGGAAGAAAAGTCAGTAACTTCTGCCCCTGCTGCACCCGTTCAGCCTGCTCCTGCGGGTGACTGGGATGATCCAGATATGGATGAGGAGGATAGGATTCGACAGATGGACCCTTTTCCAGACCGAGCCACTGGAGCCTCGTCACCTCCAGCTCCCGTTGCTCCTGCAGAAGACGATGGGCTCATGCGTATTCTGATTCTGAAAGATTTGGATGATCCGATTATTTCTGCCGATGGCTCCGAGATGGTACTTACTGCAGGCGACGTAGAGTCTTGTTCCTCCTTAATTGCTGAAACCCTAATCGCTGCTGGACTGGCTGAGGCTGCCCCGCTTTGAGGAATGACTTAGTGTCGTCTAGGAGGCTTGGCTCACCGAAGGTGAGCCAATGGGCAAGACGATTACTAGGAAGCAAGTAGACCAACTGAGGAAGGAGTTCGCCTCCAACCCATCAAACAAAGTGGCACAGAACGCAGTTACCAATGTGCAACTCCCAAACCTGACTCTGAACAGAGATATCGTGCAAGACACAGCCAATACGTTCAGCACAAAACTGGACGATTGGAAGGTGACCGCTCAGATGCGGAGCGGTCGATGTTGGCTGTTCGCTACACTGAACTTGTTCCGTCCCGGGACGATGAAGAAGTTGAATGTCAAGAATTTCGAATTCAGTCAGGCCCACATTCACTTCTGGGACAAGTTCGAGAGAGCCAATCACCTATTGGAAGCAATCATCGAGACTGCTGACAGACCGGTCGATGACCGAACCATCCACTTCCTACTCTCCGACCCAATAGGTGATGGTGGTCAGTGGAACATGGCGATGAATCTGATTCGCAAGCACGGTTTGGTTCCCAAGTCGGCGTATCCTGAATCGAATACCAGCAGCGCTACACGCTGGATGAATACCGAGCTGAAGAGCTTCCTCAGGACATCAGCCTGCGAGATTCGCGCCATCCTAGAGGAAGGTGGATCAGTGAGTGATGCTCGCGAACACAAAGAGAAGCGTATGGCTGATGTCTGGAAGATGCTGTGCATACATCTTGGAACTCCTCCGAAGAGTTTTGACTGGCAGTGGAGGGACAAGGATGGAGAGTTTTGTCGTAAGGGCAGAATGACTCCTCAAGAATTCGCAGCAGAGTATGTAGACATCGAATGGGAGAACTATGTTTGCGTGGTCAACGATCCAAGAAATGAGTACTATCGCACCTACACAGTCGACTTCCTTCAGAACGTCGCTGGAGGACCTCCAGTGGTCTACCTCAATGTACCTAGCAAGGAGATGAAGGCAATCACCCAGAAGTTGCTCGAGGACGGTATTCCTGTTTGGATGGGATGTGACGTAGGGAAGGAAATGGATCGCAAGCGAGGCTTGTGGGATGCTAATCTGTATGATGTCGAAGGTCTATACGGAGTTAGTTATGGCATGAACAAGGCTGACCGATTGAGACACAATCAGACTATGATGACTCATGCAATGCTATTCACTGGTGTGGATGTAGTGAATGGTAAGCCACGACGCTGGCGCGTCGAGAACTCATGGGGCGACGACAACGGCCAGAAGGGATACTACACAATGAACGACTCATGGTACGATGAGTACATGTTTGAAATCGCTGCACCTAGAGACTATCTTACCGAGAAGATGCTCGAAGGATTAGAAGCAGAGCCGGTCGTTCTACCGGCCTGGGATCCTATGGGCAGCCTAGCCTAGGTTGCGTAGGTTAATCTCGATAGTGACCGAGTCAGGGATAGGTATTCTGAGAACTTTTCTCAATGCCTTCTCGTCCTTTGCTGTGTTGGTAACTAGCTCTAGTAGACGCTTGTGGACTCTCATCTCCCAGTGGTCCCATGTCTCTGAGCCCTCTCCATCGGGACTCTTGCGGCAGGGTACAACCAGTCTGCGTGTAGGCAGAGGGATTGGTCCCCGCAGATTGACACCGGTCTCCTCGGAAATCGACTTAATCTGACCACAGACGTGGTCGACATCAGAGTGATTCTCCCCAGTGAGCCTGATGGTGGTGACTACTGGCATTCACTCACCGTTTGCCGAATCACTTCTTGTCGATCTTCATGCAGACGCCGGCAGCCACGGTCTTACCCATGTCGCGGATAGCGAAGC
>CAYYAH010000043.1:2883-9778 GCA_964470075.1 uncultured Candidatus Poseidoniales archaeon | reverse complement strand
AGGACCTAGACATATTCCAACGAATTGTATTGGAGCCGAATAGGAAATCTCTGGGTGCAAAGTGCAGATCCGATTTACCGGCCGTGCTGGCCAAGCTGGATACGGCAGACCCGGATTCACTACTGCTGGAGATAGAGGCTGGAATAGCTGCTATCGCTGGATACTCCATCACGATGGATGATATCGAGGTGCGTCGCACAGAGAAGGATGGTTACGCAGCGGCTACTCTGTCGGGAGATGATTTCGGAGATGTCTCTCTTGTCCTTGACATGGAATTGAACGAGGGGTTGATGTCTCGAGGACTTGCAAGAGATATCATTCGTAGAATTCAGTCGAAGCGCAAGGACCTGGATCTCGAAGTCGAAGAGGGCATTGCACTTTCTGTCTGGATTGATGGAGCAGTACTGGCAGACGAAGATTGGGTTCACGTGCAGAATGAGACCAGGGCCACTTCTGCTTCTCTGAACAAGGGTAAAGTCCCATCCGAGGCAGACTCATTCGAGGTTGATGGTACCAAGGTTACGTTCACTGTCGGATAGATGTTCTATCACATCTGTACGCTAGGGCCGTAAGAAACTGGCAATAGTAGTTCAACTCCAAACAGAGGATCCGGATCAGAAGAGTCGTGGTAGGCAATGAAGGCACCTCCATCGGGTAGAATACCCATACTGGCGAAGTCGAATCTGATGTCGTTGCCAGCCCCTGATGTCGAGTCTAAGTCGCCTAGTCCAAGATAGGTCTTCATGTCGGGCTCAAGACTCTGTGAATACTCTCTGACATGCCAAGCCACATCGACATCCGGGCCTGCTGCACTTTGGTAGCGGACATTGAGTACAAACAGATCGTGCTCGCCATTGGCATGGAACTCCCACTCCTCTAACTCAGTTGCGACTCCTGATAGATTGTAGGTCTGATTGGTCCAAGATATACCACCATCCCACGACAGCATGTGTTGCAGTATGGTGCCTCCTGCTGTGACGCAGTGTAGTGCTCCTGATGAATCAAATGCGCAGTATTGTGAGGGTAAATCGCTGCCGTTGGAGCCAGTGGCAGCCCACCAACTAAGCGAGTTGTCCAGGTAGGCGTCAACTCCGTTATCGAAGTAGTCCGGGAAGTACAAGCCGCCCGAGGGGACAGGGAAGGCTCGCATCTCCTTGTGCGGCTTGGTGTAGTCCCACTCGACACCAAGAGAGTCGAAGGCGAGGTCGACTTCCATCACATCTAGGTTAGCATCTCTGTCAGGGAATTCGAAGTTCTGGTAGTTCAGACCGTCAGTGCTAATCTGCCCGCCACGGTTAGCTACCTGGTGCCAGAAGTTGCTAATCACTAAGCTCGCCCAAGGCCCACTTCCGTAGATGCTACTGATTGGACCAACGACTTCGACTTGCCATGATCTATCATAGAATGCCTCTGGTGGACGATTGAAACACCATCTCCACTCTTCATCCTCTGCATCATAGAAGAATGAGTAGAACTGATCTGCTCCACTGGTGCTTGGGTACGGGAACCAGCCCATTGCGATGAGGTCTCCATTGGTCGCTTGCACGATGCTACCCTCTCCGAGCCCTTCCTGTCCGGGAACTGTAGGTTTTGGAAGCAGGCAGCCGAACTGAGAGAGGATAGTTGGGCGCCACTCTTGCCAAGTGTGGCCTCTGTCTTCACTCCATGTCGGGTACTCTCCACCGAAGTTGAGGATCCAACCCTCCTTTGTGGCGGCTAGATAGTGTTCACAGCAGTTCCCACCGTGCTCATTACCGTAAACCGTCCATGATGCGTTGCCCCAAGTCTCATTGGAGAATGGGTCGCCCACGGTGAAATTACGAGGGTCTTCGTAGGATGACGGGATGTCGATGTAGTGGTATCCGGTGTCCCAGGGGGCGATGCTCTCCGAGTCGGTCTCACCACCTCCGAAGCAGCCAGCCAGCGTCATGCTGGTCACCATCATCACGGCCAGAACAGCTCGAGACCTGGGCCGGCCGACCATGAGTGGCCCGGGATATGACTGTATTTCGCACTTCGCACGCGCTGCGCCCTGCAACGCAGGGCGGTGAGGTTCAAAGCCTGAAGCGGTGCGTTGCTAGGCCATGCGCCGCGTTGCACTTGCCGCAATCTTGCTGATGCTGATTACCAGCCTGAGTCCGATGATGATCGTATCAGGTCAGACTGCTCCGACTGATTCGATCTACATCAATGAGATACTGGTTTCTCCAAATAACGAGAATTACGGAGGGACCGATTGGAACGGCGATGGTTCAATGGGGACTTACAGCGACCAATACGTCGAGTTGCACAATCCAACTTCGGAGGCCATCGACATCGGTGGCTGGTGGTTGGACGATATCGCCGATGGGGGCTCTCCTGCTTGCAGCATCGGATGGAATACAGTCCTTGAGCCGGGTGCCTACATCGCCTTCTACCGCTCATGGACGGGGATAGAGTTCGACTACTGGGACGGAGATACGATTCGTCTGCTCGATGGATCTGGAATGGAGATGGACTCGGTTAGTTACGAAGGTGAAGACTCCGACTGGGATATCCCGTATGGATACGATTCGAGCGGTAACTGGGCGAAGCTGTCGGATGGCAGCCCGACTCCAGGTGGGGCCAATGACCAGGAATGGGGTGGCGCCAATCACCTGCAGGGTAATTGCTACCCTCCACAGGACCACATACACCGAGGAGAGTATATCCTCGAGGGGCGTGTAGTCACCATGGAATCCGAGCAATCCGTAATCAATGACGGTAGGATTCTAATCGTAGACGGGATGATTGAGGCGGTTTGGAGTGCAACTGATTCCACTCCCGCTGCTGCTCAAGGAGTCATGTCGATACCGACAAGTGGTACTATCTATCCTGGATTCATCGACCCACACAATCACGCCAAGTACAACATCATACCACTATGGGACCATGGCACTGATGGATGGGATAATCGCTATCAGTGGCAGGCCGAGGATTCATACAGAGATGCCAAAGATGTGGGATGCTCTCTAACCGATACTTCTGCCATGCGATTCGCAGAGTTGAGAGCAGTTGCTGGTGGCAATACCGCGCTGCAAGGTAGTTCTACATCCAATACCGATACCTTCGAGACTATGCTCGCGCGTAATATCGAACTCTACAACTTTGGCAGAGACTACATCCACACCAAAGTCACCGAATTGGAATCAGATTACTCGGGCTCCCACATCAAGGACGGAAATGCCTCAGGAGAGTTGGATGCTTGGTTCCTGCATCTAGCTGAGGGTGTGGACGAATCTAGTAGGGCTGAATTCGATATCTTGGTGGAGAACGACCTTCTTGTCGGAGAGGTCGTGATTATCCACGGGACTGGCCTAACTCAAGCAGAATTCGATGCACTCGGAAATGTAGGAGGGAGTCTAGCATGGTCTCCGACCTCGAATCTAATACTGTATGGAGAAACAACCGATATTGCCACGGCCAAGGCCGAGGGAGTCAACATCATGATTGGCCCTGACTGGGCCCCCTCCGGATCCAAGAGTTCGATGCACGAACTGAAGACGGCTGATTGGTGGGATGAGAATGTCCTCGGTGACATCTTCACCGATTACGAATTGGTTCAGACCATTACCACAAACATAGTCGATGCAATCGGTTGGGATGATCAGACTGGTCGTATCCAAGCAGGCCTAGCAGCGGACCTTGTCGTCCTCGATACGTTCCACTCGGACCCTTACAGAAACGTCGTCGAAGCCATCGATCCTGACGTCAGACTAGTGGTAGTCGGCGGATTGGCCGTTTTTGGTGATGTAGACATCATGCAGGCGATGGATGATGAGATTCAGATTATCGAGGGAGATGGTTTTACCAAGGCTACAGATATCACCTATGACGGAGTTCCAGAAGCTCAGCAGACAGTGGATGAACTGCTCGCTGAGTTGCAATCCTGCAACCAAGGGGCGCAGGTACCTCTTGAGTACTTATTTACTCTCGGTGATGACCGTTATTTCGATGTACTGAACCGCTCTCTAACCTTCCAGAAGGATCGTACTATCGATCTTTGGGGAGACTACTACGATGTCGAGCTGAACGAAGATGGACATCGAGTCAATGGTGCTGTGGCTGGATCTGGCCCGATCATTACTGATCCTGGAAACGGCGGCTCCGAGGATACTGATACATTATGCAGTGATGGAATAGATAATGATGGAGATCCGTACATCGACTGCGACGACTTCGACTGTAGTGGAACTATGGTATGCAGTGAGCCTGAGCCGGAACCGGAGCCTGAGTTACCCGTGCTTTGGAGTACATACGGTCCGCGAGGCGGTACTATACCTCACCCGACCACAATCGAAGAGGGGATCCACCTCGAAGAGTGCATGTCTGATGCAACTACGATGAGTGATGCAGGCGTACCAACGATTCCTTCCAGTAAGATTCTACTTTGTGGTGCAATCTTAGTAGTGATGCAGCCAACTGATGAGTGCATAGAGTCAGGCGGGTCATTCTGTAACCTCGAAGTGGCTGATGCAATCGCTATTCCCGGACATCTCTGTACAGATTCTGGAAGTTACCCTCAAGAGGTGACCTGTAGGGCTGCTTGGTCATTCATCGATATCGAGGAGGATGAGCCGGAACCGGAGCCGGAACCGGAGCCTGAAAGCGAGAGTTGGATGGATGGTCCGCTATACTGGGTCGCTATCTTCGTGGCACTGATTGTTATCGTCGGTTCTCTAGGACTGGTGAACTCAAACCTACGTTCACGTACTGACAAAGAGCCATCAGTACTGATTACCGAGGACGAATAATCATTCCAGATGCCAAGTCGGGCCATCGGGTCCGTCCTCGACTACGACACCCATCAAAGCGAGTTCGTCCCGAATCTCATCGGCTCGGGCCCAGTCCTTTGACTCTCTAGCACTCTCGCGCTCGGCCAGAAGTATCTCAACTCTACCGGCGACCTCTGCCCTAGCAGAGTCAGCCTGAGCTAGATTAGCAATTACATCCTTTGAAGATGGGAGTAGTCCTAGCACCTCGCCAGCATGTCTCTCGAGCCAATCAGCAACATCCGAACCGATAGTCGAGGATACTACTGCTTGGACCTCTATCATCGCGGCTCTGGTGTTGAAGTCATCATTCAGGGCAGCAGAGAAGCGCTCACTGGCTCCAGTAAGATCAACGCCCGACTCAACTTGAGAGTTCAGAGATCTTCCATATGCATCGACGAGTCTATCAAAATGCGTCGCCGCTTCGTCTAGGAACTCTGGTGTGAGGTCAATTGGATTGCGATAGGGGACGCTCAACAGAGCATAACGTAGAGCCAATGGGGCGTGATTCTCGAAGGCTTCATGGATGGTCCAAAAGTTACCTAGACTCTTACTCATCTTCTCACCGTCAATATTTACGAAGCCGTTGTGCATCCAGAAGCCTACCACGGGTTCTGTGCCTGTGCAACACTCCGACTGGAAAATCTCAGCCTCGTGATGAGGGAATCTTAGATCGTGTCCTCCTCCATGGATGTCGAATTGCTCTCCAAAATGATTGAGCGACATTGCGGAGCATTCGATGTGCCATCCTGGTCGGCCTTCGCCCCAGGGACTCTCCCATGACGGTTCGCCCGGCTTAGCCAGTTTCCATAGAGCGAAGTCGCGATGGTCTCGCTTTCCAGATCCTGTTCCCTCAACTCTTCCGCCGGCTCCAGCCCTAACCATCTCAAGTGTTTGACCGGTCAATTGACCATATTTCTCTGGAGCCGTGTCTATCTCAAAGTAGACTCCGTCATCGCCGACATATGCGTGACCTTTTTCCTGCAGTTTAGAAATCATGTCGATAATCTCTGGTATGGCCTCTGTTACTCTGGGATAGAGGTCGGCTCTGAGGACATTCATTGCATCCATGGCCTCTAGGTAATCATCGATGTTCCTGTTTGCGACTACAGAGAAGTCGACTCCTTCGGAGTCGGAGATATTGATTATCTTGTCATCGATGTCGGTGAAGTTTTGCACATAATCGACATCGTAGCCGCTGGCCTCCAGCCAGCGATGCACCACATCGAATGCTAGGTAGCATCGAGCATGTCCTAAATGACTTGGAGAATATGGCGTGATGCCGCAAACATACATGCTCACCTTGCCCTCCTCAAGAGTAGAGAGTTCGCGCTTCTCACGCGTACGGGTGTCGTAGACCCTTAGGGGCATTGTCGGGGCTGCGAGGCTTATCGGTCATCAACCCCGCGCCGCTTCGACCAATCCGGAGTACAGAACATCATGGCCTGCCCTCTCAGGGTGCCATTGAACTCCAAGACAGAATCTCTTGTCCGGCCTCTCTACAGCCTCAATGAGGCCATCATGGTCTGCAATCCCGGTCACAGTTAGATCTCCGGCATCGGCGACACCTTGATGGTGAGTTGAGTTGGCATCAATCGAGGTACCCATCAAACTAGCTAGCAAGGAGCCTTCTGTCGCCGATACTCCGTGCTTGGTCTCGACTCCATCGAAGCCGCCATGGCCCTCGTGTCCGGGTGTAGTGTCTAGATGTTGGTAGAGCCTGCCACCGTGCATGACGCTCAGAATCTGCATACCTCTGCACACGCCTAGGAACGGCATGTCTCTTGCAATCACCTCGCGAATCAATCCTATCTCAGTCTCATCTTGATCAGGGTAGAATTCAACCGTCATTTCTTCGGGAGTTTCTCCGTAGTTCGAAGGGCAGATGTCAGGACCCCCAGACACAACTAGGCCATCGATTAAATCTAGAATTTGAGTCATATCTCCGGCTGGAGGGATAATCAGAGGCGCCCCTCCTGCACCCTCAATCATCGAAACATATGCCGAAGGAAGAATTGCTGCATGTCTGTGCCAATTGCCGTAGACAGTATCTCTGCAGAAGCATGTGATGCCTATGACTGGCTTCATTCAGCTCCTCCGGATTC
>CAYYAH010000043.1:0-2783 GCA_964470075.1 uncultured Candidatus Poseidoniales archaeon | reverse complement strand
AAACTTCGGAACTGTCAATCCAAGAAATGTAAACTCGTCATCCATACCTGTTCGGCCTCCTGATTCAGTTATTATCCTCACTTCCGGGCAGGCTCTTGAGAGGTTTCTGCATCAACTCATGAATCTCCTTGTCACGGGCCACAATTTGCTCCCACATAATTTCAGCCACATCCAAGACCTCCATCTCCGCGCCGACTGAGTCTAGTCCGTCCTTCACCATTACCGAACAAAATGGACACCCAACGGCCACCGTATCACACCCGGTCTCTGCGAGTTCCTTCGCTCGAATCTCGTTGACGCGTTTGTCGGCGTCTTCTTCCATCCACATCTGAGCGCCTCCGGCTCCGCAGCAGAACGAGTTCTCTGCGTGCTTCTCGGTCTCGACATCGACTCCTCCGATGACTTCTCTGGGTTCGTCGATGATACCTCCGATGCGACCCAGATAGCAGGGGTCGTGGAAAGTGATACTGCGCCCGTTCTTCTTGGCCTGAGGAAGTTTTCCCTCATCCTGCAATTTAGCTAGAATCTCTGAGTGATGATACACCTCAAGTCTGTCCCCTCCATAGTCAGCGTACTCCTTACCCAAGGTATGGAAGCAATGGGGACAGGATGCGATGATTCTCTTCACACCAAGCTCCTGGAATGTCATCATGTTGGCCTCGGCCAGCATCTGAAACAGGAACTCGTTACCGGCCCTTCTAGCCGGATCACCCGAGCATCCTTCCTGCATACCCAATATTCCGACATCCAATTCGGCTTCCTTGAGTAGGGAGATCGTCGCGCGAGCCACCTTCTGATTGCGTTCGTCGAAGCTGGCGGCACAGCCTACAAAGTAGATGTATTCAGCTGGCTCACCGACCTTGACATCTAGGTCAGCCGCCCAATCTGCCCTCTCATGTGCCCCAAATCCATACGGGTTCTGCGCCGCATCCATGTTATCGAAGGCAACATTGAGCTGATCAGGATACTCCATGGTCTCCATAACCGCATTGCGGCGCAGGTCAGTGAGTTTGGGGACATGCTCGATGTAGAGGGGGCAAACATCGACACAGGCGTTACAGGTGGTGCAGGCCCACACCGCTTCCTCGGAAATCCTCTGCATGAGGGTCTCATCGGGGTTCTCGGAAGAGAGTAGTATGGGTGCATGGTCATTGGCATAGTTGCGAACATCATGTATAACCTGCATCGGATTGAGGCCTTTGCCTGAGGCATATGCAGGGCAGACATCCTGGCAACGAGCACAGGAAGTACATGACCATCCATCGATTAGTTGTCTCCAAGTGTAGTCGGTGTAATTGCTAACTCCGAATCCCAGTGAGTCCATTTCAAGGATATCATCCATGGGAACGGCTCTGCCGAAGTCGTCGACTGCTAGTGGCCTCATCTTGGCCGTAGGTCCGACATCGTGGAAGAACACATTTGGTACAGCCATGACAATATGCATATGCTTCGATAGAGGAATTAGTACGAAGAAGATGCAGATTGAGAGCATGTGGGCCCAGTATGAGTAGACTGCGAACGAGTCGGACACTCCGTACTGTTCTACTGCATAACCTAGTGGTTCCCAAAACTTGCTAGGATCCTCCTTAGACTCGATTACGAACGAAGTAGTGGTAATCGTGAAGATTAGAACCAAAATGAGATTTCCCTCGAATGTCTCAAAGCGAGATTTGCCCTTGAGTTTCTGAGGAGTGAAAACCACGCGGCGAATAAGTGCCGCTACACAGCCTATCATCGCCATAATGTAGCCGAGTTCGACCATGCCATTCCACGGGCCATTCAGTAAATCTGGCAAAATCCTGTCTGAGAAGAAATTGGCAGTTGCTAGGTCTAGCATATCTGAGGCCAACATCAGGAAACCCCAAAACAGCAGGACATGCATTGTCCCTGCTACTCTGTCTCTGAGGACCTTCTTCTGACCGAGCCAGCCCTTGATGAACTCGAGAATCCTAGCATCCCAAGAATCGAAGCGGTTGTCCTGAGATCCCAACATAACTAGTCTCACGGCCTTGAGGACTTGGAAGACGAAGAAACCGATAGCGGTTGCACCCATGATGAGAAGGATATGCCAACCCTCTAGGGGACCGTATGATTGCAGAAGAGGATGTTCCATCGAATCACTGTCAGGCTATGCCTGACAAACCCCCGAGTCGAATCATGTCCTTGAAGAAACCGCTCCAACAGGCAAACTCATGGGCTCATGGCCTAGCCTAGCACCATGGCGACTGGCTTCGCGCCCGGTAAGTGCATCTTGTTCGGCGAACACGCCGTAGTCTATGGACATCCTGCCGTCGCGGTGGCTATTGACAGCGGTGTGAGGGTCAGTGTCGAGGAGTCGGACGAGTGGACTTTGGAGGGCATTCCCTTCGATCCTTCGAGGCACCCTCACATCTCACACATTCTGAACACCGTTTTCGAGTACGACGGGGCTCCTCTGAAGATGGAGGTCGAGAGTGGCCTATTCTCTGCCGCTGGTCTGGGTTCGTCAGCCGCTCTTTCGAACGCTATCGGAGCGGCCCTCCAAGCCCACATCAATCCTAGTCAGCAATTGGATCCAATTGCCCTCGCCCGGATGGGGCATTCGGCAGAGGCGATGGCGCAGAAAGGGCGAGCCAGCCCAACAGATACCGCAACCAGTGCACTTGGGGGCTGTATCGTTGTATCGGGACGTCAAGTTGAGGGTACGAGACATGTGTTTGATGCCGAATTAGAAACACCAGAGGGACTCAGGGAATGGTCGATTAACTCTGTAGATCTTCCAGATAGTCTTGGAGATGCATGTT
>CAYYAH010000042.1:0-9865 GCA_964470075.1 uncultured Candidatus Poseidoniales archaeon | reverse complement strand
AATAACCCCGCCCCTCCATCGCGTACGCTCGGTGATACTAGTGACCAACGAATCCGATGTTCAGGTGACCTGTGAAGAGGTTCCCAGAGGTAGGATCCCAGATTGGCTAACTACCCATCTGATCAAACAATCACTGGGTCCCGGAGACGACCTAAGCTCTCACAGCAGACTACTCATCATCTATCCTACAGAGTCGTCCAGAAGACAGGCACTATCTGAGAATCTCGGAAGCCACGCAGTCGACAAGGCTCTGCACCAAACCATAGACTCGCTACGCGCTTCATTGCTAGCAGATCTTAGAGTCCCAAGACTCCTCAGCACCGAGCCACCGTTTGAGATTATTCTGCACGAGGAATGCAGCAAGGCTGCATCCAATCTTGCATTCCCACTCATCAACCCTCTACCTGAGATGAGTTGGGGCAGAGGCAAGACGGCCGCTCTCTCAGAACTCCATGCATACCTGAGTGAACAATCCTCTACGGGCAAGTGGGACGGACCTGGAATCCCATCATTCAGGCGAGTAATCAGGAATCTCGAGGAGAGGTTGGGAGGAACTCATCCAGATATGGCTACACAACGAATAATCGAGGGGTTGAGATCCTCTGACACTCCCTTTACTCTGTTGGATGTCGATGGAATTGTGATGCTTGACCATCCTCCCGGGTTGCCTAGAAGAGACATCGAAATGTTGCTGGCAATCTCTACTCACAGACCAATCCATCAACTAACACATCCGGGAAATTTCAGATTAGGCCATCATGGATTGATGCTGATAGAAGACTATCCTCTGACAGAAGCATCACAACTCCCCGAATGGATACCTCATCATCAACTTGACAATATCGCTCCGGACAACTTAGTTTCCCGACTCATGCTACAGCGAGAGGAGCATTCATTCGATGCAACAATTGTTCTCGCTGGCGAGCGTTTGAAGTCCAACCAAGACTTGAGAATCGCAATCATTGATCCGGCATTAGACTCCAATCTGCATAAGTGGAACCACCGACTGAAGTCAATCGGAGTAGAAATCCCTCGTTCCAAGGCACCATGCTCATCTCACCCAGTTGGTCACTGGATAGGTGCCTTGGCAAACCTGCCACATGGACCCGATGCATTCTGCCTGCAGGATCTGAGGTCTTTAGCAATACAATCAGCAATCAAACCGTTTGTTTCCAATTCTGAACATCCTTCCAATTCGCGGATCAGACCAATCGCTGATCCCGGCCTACTGACACGATTGGCTAGAGATGACCACGTTCTGGGTGGGCCGGGTACGCTCCTGAAATGGCTCCGAACCCTATCACGCCCAGTGAACTCGCAGTACGATCACATTTCCAAAGAATCGACTCAGTGGTGGCTCCTATGTCTTGCTGAGTCTCTACGACCTCTTCTAAACAGAGAAGACTTGCAAACGCTCTCAGAAGAGAACATCGCGATAGGTTGTGAGACAGGAGAAGCCCTTCCTCTTCTCGAACCATTAGCTGACGGAGATGATTGGTTCAACCAAATTCTGTGCTCACTTGACCTACAATCTCTGATGGAGTACAGCGACGGCGAAGGAATCACACCCGCTGCAGTTATACAAACAATCATCAGAAATCATCGAAGTTTGCGTTCGTACCAGATTAACTTAGAAATGAAACCTCCAGAAACAGGTCCCGATTGGGTTGAGGAATTCAACTATCTGTTGACTCACTCAGTGGTCGAGATCAGTCCTAATTGCTCGCAGAGAGTGAACCTGCTCACACCAGCCGAAGCCCTGGGATATACTGCAGATTGCATCATCATGTCCAACTTATCCAGCGCCTCATGGGATCTTAGCGTACCAAGGATGGCCTTCCTAGGAGAGGAAGAGAGGTACTCTGAGGATTTACTCAGGCCCGACGGTCCAATCAGAGATGCTAGGCACTATTTTGAGAGCATTCTAGCTTCTGCCAATGAGGTAATTCTGCTCGACCCCTCCCTAGATGATACTTCTCCTCCAGCGGCCCCCCTGAGAGAATGGGCAGCCGAAAACGATCCGAAGAAAGAAGCCTCACTGTTCACATTTGATTCTAATTCACCTTTGGATCCTAGAGGCGAGAGACAACTCGAAGGCGCCCTGATGAGTGAGATGATTTCAACTCCTAGAGCACCACTCAATGCAAACTCGATTACTATCCCTCTTGATGCTGCCCTACAGCGTGACAGGGAGCGTAGGCAGCCCAAGCACACAGAAGATGACGGCTACCTACCTATTTCTGCCAGACCACATTTGATGTCAGCCGAAGTTTCAGACTACTCGCGCACGACTCCAAGAGGTCTAGAGGCCCCACGCTCAAACCAGAGATGGCCCGTCATCGGGGGCTTCGTTGATGGAGGAAAGAAGACCCCCTCTATCGATTACAGACCAGTCATACCACATGAGACAGGGACTACAATCAGCGATGCTAGACATGGACATCAACAAGGTGCGGAACAAGACATCAAGATTTGGTCCCCAAGCAGATTGCATGATTGGCTCCGCTGCCCCAGAATGGGTTGGTTATCTAAGAGTCTGAAAGCCGATCAAGACGAGAGACAATCAGAAGATATCGACCCCAGAACTCACGGAGAGTTGCTACATCTGGTCCATCACGATATGATTTGCAAAGCCCTTGGGATGGAGATTGGCATTGAGAGAAAGTTCGACAATGATACAATTCCTCTGACTGTATCATCTTCCGACTTCAGTAAGGAAGAGTTGATGCGTGTAGCAATGGAGTCACTGGACTCTAGAGCCCCCTGGTTAGACGGTACAGACGCAGTATCCAACCATAGGCTGAGAATTCTCACTGGATTGAATAGACCGGATTGGAATGATTGGCTAGCCAATCCAAGAGACGCGCAGGCATCCGGTAGGATAGGAACGATAGTCAGAGCCGAGTACGAACTAACTGACGCCGCCCCTCTATGCCTTGAGTGGGATATGTCCGATTATGACGAGAAAGGCATTGAAATTTCCATACCACACGAACTCGCTGGAGAAGACCTTCCCCCTATTCGAATTAGAGGGCTAATTGATCGAGTCGATGCCCTACCTTCAGGACTAGAATCGTATACTTGGCTGAATCAAAGTGGTGATCAAACTGTTGCACCGCTAAGACTACATGGTTCTGGGTGGAAACCTCGCAGACTAATTGCAATCAGGGATTTGAAAACCTCTGAGAGCAAGACGGCCGAAGACCGCCATTCAGACGGGTTGCTACAGGAGTTGCAATTGGCTCTGTATGCTAGGGCATGGGAGATTGCACATCCAGGGGACCTAGTGGTAGCTGCTGGAATCTCGTTGTTCAGTCATGAAACAGAACACATGGCCGAGGTCTCAACGAGTTATCTTAGTGACCAAACTAAAATAGGAACTCGAACAGAGATTACATCCCCACTCTTCCGTTTCATCGATGAAGAACCATCTCCGGACAGCGACCACTTCAGAGCTTGGCTGACTCACCGCCTAACCGTTGCCCTGCAAGCCGCTAGAGGGGCCGCCGAAGGAAGAGTTCACCCCACTCCTTCGGAAAGAGTCTGCTCATATTGCCCTGTAAGGGATGTCTGTGATGTCAGAATGGAGGGAAGATTCTGATGCGCCTTAACACAGCCCAGAGACTAGCTCTGAACATCGATTCACACATCGTTATTGATGCGGGGGCTGGAACTGGTAAGACCAGTACTATCGTGCATAGGGTAATCGAACACTATCTGACAGAAGATCAGAGAGCCACTAGGATTTTGCCTACTCCGGAGAGGCCCGCGAAACTCCCCGGGGGCATGATTACTGCTCCATCATCTGAGAGAACAGATCTTAGTGACTGGAGGGGACTACTTCCCGGTGAGGTCGTACTACTGACTTTCACAAACCGAGCAGCCGATGAGATGCGTGATAGGCTAAGGAGTGATATTGCAGGACTTAAGCCGGGTCCAACCGGTTCAGATGAGAGCGGAAGAAGTGACCCGAGAATCAGAGATGCTGGATTCGGTGAACAGCTACTGACTCTAATTGAGGATGCTCCAATCGGCACCATAGACTCATTTCTGAATAGACTGGTCTCGCCTTATCGTGGCCATTTGGGCGATGCTCTCAGTCGAGAGAACGTTTCTGATGCAGGCCGTGCCATGCTAGTGGAATCAGCTCTCAACACTCTTTGGAGACTTCCCAGCTCTACGTTGAATATCGGGGAAGCAGTGGATGCCGGATTACCATCTCATATGGCATCGAATATCCTCGCTGCCCGGGATCGAATAGCAAGTCACTACTCCGGTAGATGGACGGCGGCAAAGGTACTACGCAACCTGGTCGACAAATCTGTGTTCATCGAAGAAGCATCTCGAAGCCTGATGGAAGAGGGGAGGTTCTCCTCCGAACTCTTGCATCAGCAGATTATGGCTTCAATTGATCCGGCAGATATTCGTCAGCACGCAGAAATAGTCCACTCGATAATCAGTACTTTCTGTAATTTAGTAAAGGATAACTCAGCTGTGTTGGCCCTCGATGGTTGGCCTGCAGAATCGAGGATGGCATGTATAGACGAACTCTCAACAAAACTTCCTGATGAACCATGGGAGCAACTGGTTTGGTTAGGTCATTCACTTGAGTGTACTCTGAATCGTGGAGGCTATCTGAAGAAGGTCCTATCATTCCTTCCTTACAACAACCTGCCCTCGGACGACTGGGTCTCAGGTATAGACAAGCTATCCAGTATCAAGGATCGAACCAGCAAGGAACATGTCAGCTCAGGATTCAAGGCCGTTTCTGACGACTTGAAAGCCATTTGGTCTACCGATTCTGGACTACATGTTTTACACTTCACGAAACTAGCGATGTTCCTTGATGGCACCAGACCGCCAGCCTCACCAGAACACTGGAGACCAACGGTTACACCGTTACCCACTCCTCTACCAGAGCGGATAGAAAATAACCCACAGGACTATGGATTCAGCCTTGAGGCTGAGGTTAGGAATCTCGAGGATTTGTATCTCATTCATCACGGATTCAAGGGAATATTGCAGAAACTGAAGGAGAGAGATGAGGTACACGACTTTGATGACATCCAGAGGTTGGCCGGAGATCTTCTGCTGGCCAACTGCCCTTCCGCTTGCAAGTCGTTCTACCCCAAGACGTTGCAGGACACGCTCGACTCAATCTCAGATAGTCCGTGGACAGACGACCATGTCCACATGACCTTCGACGAGCTCAAACGTCTGGAAGCAAACCCGAGTCTTGCGGGCGAGGCAGCATCAGATTTGAGAGCTATACGAAACGATCTGGAGTACAGATTCGATTTACTGAAGTCAATCAGAAGGAGATATAGGGCATTTATCATAGACGAGGCTCAGGACAATTCCCCGTTACAATGGAGATTACTAGCTAGGTTGTGGGGCGAGAGAAGAGTCGAGGACGGCGAGGTCGAAACTCCAGATACTCCTTGGCAGCCTACTGTTTGCTATGTAGGGGACATCAAGCAGAGTATCTACGCATTCAGGCAAGCGGAAGTGACAGGATTCCTCGAATACGCCCGCCAGTTGATGCTAGTCAATGACCACGAGTTCGCCAGCATTCCCGCACTGATTCGCAAACCGGCACTTCGCAAGGACTCGCATGGCCGCGATCCAAGGAACGCCCACGCCCTGACAATCGCCAAGGCCAGTGAGCATATGGAAAAAGGAGGAAGAGACCTTGTTCCTTGGATCCCATTCAATGCCACCGACAGAAACCTACCTGCGCCAGATGAGTCGGAGGTCAATCGCCGCAGACGCGGAATGATCTCTCTTCAAGTGAATTACCGCACGAGTGGAGGGTTGCTCAGGGCCATGAATGAGTGGTGGGAGGACATCCTGTCCCCCCGTCACAGACTATTCCCGGCCGCCGATTTCTATGCAACTCCTCAGACATTGTTCGCGGATCCTGACAAGCAGGATGACACTGGCACCATCGAATGGTTGTGTCCTCTTTCGTCAGGAGGAGAACAGGACCCGCCGACTGACTTGACAGAACCTCTGGACCCATTCGGGCCGGGCCCACCAGATTCACTAGAGCGTCAGGCCCAAATGGTTGCCCTGCGGGTTCGCAGCCTGATTCGCGGAGACGCAGTCAGAGTGAAGGACTCCGATGGCGGTTGGCACGAGATCGAGGCCGATGTGCGCGTGGAGCCAAGCGACATCATGATTCTACTTCCGACTAGACCTAATATCAGAGACATCGTAATCAGACATCTCCGTGACCACGAAGTTCCAGCTCAAGCAGACCGCGAAGGAGGACTGCTTGATAGGCCCGCAGTACACGCCTTGGACGGTCTTCTACAATTCATCGCCCGTCCATATTCACGACACAGCGCAGCCTGGGTCGCCCGCTCCCCAATGATTGGGATGGATGATTCACAATTACAATCTTACCTTGGTGGATCAAGCAGAGGAGAGAACCTGTTACAACGACTGTCAGAACATTGTCCAAACGAGAGGCTAAGGACACTAGTGAATAGGTGGATAGAATTCTCATCGTGCGGGCGAATAATCGACTTGCTTGAGGAGACAATCGACCATTCAGACCTCCTTGTTGGATATCACGACCCGGTCTCTATTCAGGACGTAGAGAACTTCGTAGAGCTGGTTAGAGACCTCTCTCTCGAAGTCGGCGGCGATCCTATGGTTCTCGCCGACCGAATCCGTAATCTCAGAGAGGATAATTCCGATGCGATTGAGGCAGTCAATACTCCACCGAGCGATGCTGTGAGAGTGATGACCATACACAGTGCGAAGGGACTAGAGGCCAAAGTGGTCTTCCTCATCGATTTATTCTCTAATAGGCAGACCAACATGACAAATGAGAACATGAGTCGTTTAATTGTAAGTCCCGAGATGTTTTCGGGTAACCCGAAGCCATGGCCGGGCAAAGGCTCACCTCAGTCAGCTGTTTGGAATCACGTCAGCTGGCTTCACCGCGCCCGCAAGAGTGCTGAGGCGAAACGCCTTCTCTATGTCGGAGCCACAAGGGCTGAGGAGAGACTCGTGATAGTCGGCTCTCCTCGCAAGACTACTTGGGAGGACGGCAACGGCCTGATTGTTCCATGGACATACGACAAGTCGTTGCCTCAATTGGGTCAGATGTGGTTGGAGTCACTGCGACAAGGCTCACTCAGACGAGACGAGATGAACTCGCCTTGGATAGATGTTCAGGACGTCAAAGACCCGCAACCACTCAGGACCCGAGGAGACAGGATTTTCAATCCGGCAAGGATGGTTTCCAACGGTTCGATTGGAGATGCCCAGGCACTAAACGGAATGCTCATACTGCATCATCCAGATTGCTTCGAGTCCGAGGAAACCGTAATGACTCCTCTGCAGCGAATTGAGAGGATCAGCGCTACTGCTAAATCTTCGGGAAAGGAATCACAACAAAACATCTCACTGCGAACTGATTCCGCGCCTCGAATTGTCCTTTCGCCGAACCGACTTCCATTATTCGATGAATGTCCCAGAAGACAGTGGTATGAGACCAGAGGAGGACTGATCCCTGATCCAGTAATGCCCTCTGACAAGCCAGTTAAATCAACTGGAATGCCAATTATGGTTGACCCCGCTACATTCGGCACCATCTTCCACAGAGTGCTTGAGATAGGTCTAGGGAACCCAGGCATAGAAGGTCGCCCAAGCGCTCCTCTGCTACCTTCTTGGACAATACAACAAGAGGACAGAATAAGAGATACTGAAATCCATAATATTGTGTTCAATGAATTACTACCTCCTGATGCCGACGAGGCTAGAACTGCTGAATTGGTAACTAAGATGGCCGACCGCGTCAGCTCAGGACCACTCGGTGCGATGATTCGTAAGGAAACAGTCCGAAACCACATTTTGGAGGCACTCAGGACCGAGATGCCATTTCACATCTCAATCGACGTAGATACCAATGGAGCAACTAGGCACAGGTGGAGTCCGGATGGAGACGTACCGATAACCCGTCACGATAGTGCAATAGTTGAGATGAGCGGAATTATCGACCTTGTCGTTTGCACTGTTTCCTCGGATGGCAAGGCAGCCATCCGTGCAGTAGACCTGAAAACAGAAGATGCAGGCTCTATAGACAATGATTCAACCACTGGCCTAATCGAGGCCCTAGGCTCGGAAAAAACCGGTCCAGCCAACGATGCAGAAGTGAATATGCTTGCCAAGCACGGCCTGCAACTCGCTCTCTACTATCGCGCTCTGAAGAGCATTGAGGATGCAAGAGAGGCCCAAGGAATTACTTCTCGACAGGTACTTCCACCTGCTATTCTAATCGGCGTCACCGGCAGACTCGTAGAGTATCCAGAAGAGATGCTTGCAGAAGCTCTTTCGAATCTTGATGACCTGCTTGAGAGAAGTGCTAGAATGTCCCTTTCTTCTTCAGCTCCACTTTCGCAGTTTGAGAGGTTACCTTCCGAACTGTCTGAGGTATGTGAGAGATGCCCATTCAGCAGGGGAGCAATTCCAATCTGTGGACCACAGGGCGCATAGCACAGAGTCGAAGAATCCATTTGCTCAGTACCACACACAGGTACATGGCAATCGACTTGAATGCTCTATCAAAGAGAAGCGACGAAATCTGGGAGGAGTCAATCCTGCCCAGTCTAATGGAGTTCATCAGCATCCCTGCACTCTCTCCGCTCTTCGAGCCAAAATGGGCTGAGTTGGAAGAACTCGACGCCACAATTGATCTATTCTGCGCATGGCTAGATGAGCAGGAAATCGCTGGACTGAGCCATGAAGTCCACCGTATCGACGACAAATCACCGGTCCTTCTTGTGACTATCGAAGGCACCGGTCCGGGGGAGGTAATTTTCTACTCTCACCTAGACAAGCAACCCTCCAAACCTGAACTCTGGTCGGATGGACTACATCCGCTGAAGGCTGTACGCAGAGATCCATGGCTGTTCGGTAGAGGTTCTGTCGATGATGGTTATGGCGGATACCTCTGTGTTACATCAATCAGGCTTCTGCAGGAAGCAGGAATCCCGCATCCTCGCTGCTCCTTCCTAATCGAGACCTGTGAGGAGTCGGGATCATTCGATCTCCCACCATACTTGGACGCATTGAGTGAGCAACTTGGAGATCCAGATATGATTGTTGTATTGGACAGTGGTGGGCCCGACTATGACCACGTTTGGATGACTGAGGCCTTGAGAGGACTGGTATCAGGGACTCTTTCTGTACGAGTCTCCCACGAGGGAATACACTCGGGTACATCGGGTGGAACAATCCCGTCTTCTTTCAGAGTTCAGAGAATGCTCCTCGACAGGGTGGAGAATTCCTCTACCGGGGAGATACTCATCCCAGAGATGCATGTCGAAATCGCAGAAGATATCCGCGAGAAGGCAAAAGCTCTCGCAGCAGTGGTCGGAGATAACCTGTGGGAACAATTCCCAACAGTTGACACACTCATCCCGGTAGCCGACTCGACAGAAGACATGATTATCGCGATGAACTGGCAACCAACCCTCTCTATCATCGGTGCAGATGGCATGCCTTCTGTGCAAGTGGCTGGCAATGTTCTGAGAACCAACACAGACCTAAAACTCAGTTTCAGAATTCCTCCAGGAGTAGATTCAGAGTCGGTAATTGAGGATGCTAAACAGATTCTCGAGGCCGACCCCCCTTATGGGGCCGAGGTCACATTCTCACCTGATTCATGCGCAGACGGATTCCACGCCCCTCCACTCGGAGGCAGGGTCAACGAAGCGATTAACGAGGCAGCAAAGGCTCTGACCGGACTACCTCCTTTAGCGTCATGGACAGGTGGTACAATTCCGTTTATGGCGATGATGCAGAGTAAGTATCCTGAGGCCATGTTCTTGTGTACAGGGTCGGCCGGACC
>CAYYAH010000041.1:0-9919 GCA_964470075.1 uncultured Candidatus Poseidoniales archaeon | reverse complement strand
CGAAAGCCCACGGGAAAGTTCGTCGCTGTGCCACTCTCCTTCACCCCGCGACATTGAAAATCAATAGCCATGACCACAGGGTGAGATATGGCGATCAGCACAGGCGACATTTTGGGACATTCCCAAGTCGGAGTTTACCTTTCGGTAATTGATGACGTTCTGTTCTACCCACGCTCTTTGGATGGTACATCGATCGAAATGCTTACTCAATCATTTGAGATGGAGATGCACCCTTTCTTAGTCGGGGGCTCATCCCTATTGGGTAGCCTGCTGAGTGGTAACGAAAAGGGGATTGCCGTTGCCGACATCGCCACAGAAGAAGATCTCGACGAGCTAACCAGTTTCTCAGACGTCGTGGTTCTGGAAAGCGGAGTCAATGCTGCCGGCAATCTGATTGAATGCAATGCACACGGTGCCGTCGTCAGCCCTGTAGTCCCTGATAAGGGAGTTGAGATGATTTCGGACGTTCTCGGAGTCGATGCGATGCATTCCAAGGTCGCAGGTCATGATACTGTGGGCAGTATGCTTGTTGCTAACGGCAACGGTGTACTGGCTCATCCTGACATCACCAGAGAGGAAGCAGAGACAATTGAGTCAGTGATGAAAGTACCCGTCATGGTCGGCACGGTAACCTTCGGTTCACCATTTGTGGGAGCAGGTTGTACAGCCAGTGACACCCATGCACTGGTTGGTTCTGGGTCCACAGGTCCTGAGTTAAATCGGATAGAGGATGCGCTGGGATTGATCTAGAGAAATCGTCCGAATTCAATCTCGTCGTTCTTATCGACTCTAGAAGTCACTTCTGGCATTGGGTACTTGAGTCCAGTTGCAGTGTTGAACAGAACTGCTGTCTCATCTCCAGTAATTAGGCCCGAGTGGATGGCTGATTTGTAGGCCGCGGCAGTGGCCGCTCCCTCAGGGCACATCAGAAAACCATCCCTATGTCCAATCTCAGTGACTGTTGAGAGAATTTCTTCATCGCTAACGGAGATTGCAAATCCTCCAGATTCACGTACCGCCCTTAGAATCAGAAAGTCACCCAAGGCAGAAGGCACCCTAATTCCAGAAGCTTCGGTTTCGGCATTCTCCCAGAATTCAGCATATTCTGAACCTTCTTCCCATGCCTTCACCATAGGGGCACATCCATCCGATTGAACAGCAATCATTCGTGGCATCGGACAATCAATCCATCCTAATTCTGTCAATTCAGCAAAGGCCTTCCACATTCCAATCAGCCCAGTTCCGCCCCCAGTAGGGTAGAAAATCAATTCAGGTAACTTCCATCCCATTTGTTCAGCAAGTTCAATCCCCATTGTTTTCTTCCCCTCGATTCTGTATGGCTCCTTTAGGGTGGAGACTGGGAACCATCCGACTTCTTCGACCCCGTCTGCGATAATGTGGCCACATTCCCCAATTAGTCCGTTCACAAGGTATGTCTCTCCACCTTGGGCTAGCGTTTCTTGAGTATTTATCTCGGGAGTATTATCGGGACATAGAACGGTTGCAGATAGCCCAGCCCGACTCGCATAGGCTGCAAGCGCAGAACCTGCATTGCCATTAGTCGGTATAGCAAGATGCCCCAATCCGAGTTCCTTCGCCATAGACACTGCTAGCGCCAAACCCCTAGCCTTGAATGAACCAGTAGGGAGCCTCGACTCGTCTTTCACAATGATTGAGCCCGAACCAACGCCGAGAAATTTTGCCGAAGAGTCAAGACGAACTAGAGGAGTAACTACTTCTCCCAACGAGACTCTGTTGTTTTCATTGGAGACAGGTAACAATGGCGAGTACCTCCAGAACCCAGGCTCTGTCGAACTCTCAATATCATCTCTACTAACCTCTGAACCAAGACGACCTAGGTCATACCTGACGATTAGAGGCTTGCCATCTTCAGAGATAGTGTGAACTTCTCCGGATTCATACCTTTTTCCAGTTAAAGAGCATTCGAGATGACTGACATAGCAAGCCATGGAGTGACATGAGAAGGCAATTCAATGAAACTACCGCATCACACAGAAGTGGGTGCTATGTGGTCATCTCCCTTATCTTCCGATTCTCGAACTCTATTCCAAACAGAAGTCATTAGTTCGTCATGATGCATTTCGCAGTAATGGAATCTGCGATATGCCTCTCGGAAAGAGTAAGCCTTGCTGCCGGTGGCCACTAGAAATCCTTCAGGAGATAGTCTGCTGACTAGGGTGCCATCAGCCTTGCATCCAGAGTAGTCACAACTCACCACGAGCGACCCTAGCACTCTCTTCTATTGAACCCTGTGAATCTACTCGGATTCCTCTTGAGGTGCGATTACAACAAGTGGAGAATTGGCTTCAATACTGTCGCCTGTTTCACAGTTTAATTCTGCTATAGTACCTGAGATTGGCGCCTGAACCTCATTCTGCATCTTCATTGCCTCGAGAATCATCAGAACAGACCCTTCCTCGACTTGATCTCCTACGGAAACGTGAATCGATACGACTTTGCCCGGGATCGGTGAAGAAATCGTCCCCGATTTAGCAGTGCTAGAACGTGATCTAGATTCTCTCTTGGCCGAAACTCCCTTTTCCTCCTCGACTTGAACTTCAAAGTGAGAGTCTCCAATGCTCACCTTCCAGCCATCTTTCCACTTCTCTAATTCAACTTCGAAAGACTCTCCGTCTACTGAGATCCTCTTCTTATTCGACATAAATCACCTCGTCGTGCTCCTACGCGTGCGCGCACGGAACAGATTCCTCCTACCAATCAGAACTCTCCTGTGGTCCTTCGACCAAGCCCCACCAGCGCCGCGTTGGCCAGAAGGTGATAGATAATCTCCCTCGGATATCTCGAGTAGAACAGCGACAATGGCTGCCGCCCTCATTCTAGAGTCTCTCTGTACATCTTCTTTCATGACAGTTCCTCACAGTGGGATGTTGCCGTGCTTACGAGCAGGGCGAATCTCCTCTTTGTCAAGCAAAGCCCCTAGGGCACGGGTCAAAACCTCTCGAGTTTGACTAGGTTGAATTACATCATCGAGATATCCTAGAGCAGCTGCCCGATATGGATTGGCAAAAGTCTCCTCGTAATCATCTACTAATCTGTCCCTTTCCTGCTCAGGGTTGCCTGAAGTCGAAATTCGCTGACGATGGATAATCTGGACAGCACCTTCGGCTCCCATGACTGCTAGTTGAGCTGTAGGCCAAGCGATGTTGTAATCGCCTCTGATGTGCTTGGACGACATTACATCGTAAGCCCCGCCATATGCCTTTCTCGTAATCACTGTCAACTTAGGGACTGTAGCCTCGGCATATGCGTACAGTAGTTTAGCTCCATGCCTGATAATACCCCCCCACTCCTGACTCGCCCCGGGTAGGAAGCCAGGGACATCAACAAAGGTCAGCAGTGGGATGTTGAATGCATCACAGAACCTGACAAAGCGCGCACCCTTGATTGAAGCATCAATGTCGAGACATCCAGCAAGTACGCTTGGCTGATTTCCGACCACGCCAATTGTGTGCCCCCCAAGTCTTCCAAATCCCACAACTATGTTGCCAGCAAAACCTGCTTGAACCTCGAGGAAGGCACCGTCGTCAAGCACTTCTTCAATTGCCATGGTAATGTCATATGGCTGACTGGGGTCTACAGGTACTAGCTCATCTAGACTCTCACAGATTCTGTCGAGGGGGTCTGAAGTCCCCAAAACAGGGGGCCTCTCTAGATTGTTCGAAGGCATGAATCCGACAAGTTCGCGAACAATTGATAGCGCCTCATCATCGTCTTGAGCGGTAAAATGAGTCACCCCGGATTTGGTCGCGTGAGTAGAGGCCCCTCCCAGATCTTCGAATGACACCTCTTCGTTAGTCACCGTTTTGATGACCTCGGGGCCAGTGATGAACATGTGAGCAGTCTTGTCGACCATCACAACGAAGTCAGTAATCGCCGGAGAATAAACTGCACCTCCAGCGCAGGGCCCCATGATTACAGAAATCTGCGGAATCACCCCACTCGCCCTAACATTGCGGAAGAAAATCTCAGCGTACGAACCAAGGCTAGCAACGCCCTCCTGTATCCTCGCCCCTCCGCTATCATTCAGGCCGATTACTGGGGCACCGGTTTTGAGAGCCATATCAAGAATCTTGCAAATCTTCAGTCCGTGCATCTCGCCTAGAGATCCGCCATAGACGGTGAAGTCCTGAGCGAAGCAATAGACCACTCTCCCGTCAATCGTACCGTGTCCGCAAACCACACCGTCACCTGGAATTACATTTCTGTCCATCTCAAAGTCTCTGCATCTATGCTCAACTAGTGTATCGACTTCCATGAATGAACCATCATCTAGTAAAGACTCAATCCTCTCACGGGCAGTCATCTTTCCCTTGGCATGTTGGGCCGAAACTCTTGCTTGTCCGCCCCCTCCTGCCGCTTGGGACTTCCTGCGCCGCAAATCCTCGACTCGGTCACCTTTTACGCTCATAAGCACTCAAGTCAGCAGAACCCCGCCAATGAGCATTCCCTTCGGGAATGTAGTCCGAATTACTCAATCGGTTGCTTGAAGTCTCACGACCACCTGCCAGCATCGTCGAAATGAAGGTCATAATCGCTAAACCCGGGCTCGACGGCCATGACAGGGGTGCCAAAGTCATCGCCAGGGCTCTTAGAGACGGCGGCCACGAGGTAGTATATACGGGCCTGCGAAAAACCCCTAATGAAATCGTGCGTGCAACTATGGACGAGGACGCTACTGCATTAGGACTATCGACTCTTTCTGGTGCGCACGATGTTCTTATTCCATCCATATGTGAAGGGCTGATATCAGAGGGTATGCGTGAAATTGTAGTGTTTGCAGGTGGCATCATCCCTGCTTCGGATCGAAATGCACTGCATGATTTGGGAGTCAGAGCAATATTCGGTCCAGGAACTAGTACATCGGAGATTCTGGACTTTCTCAACGATGCATCCTCTAGGAAGGAGTCAGGAGAGCCCATCGGCGTCGGAGGGAGTTCGGAATGGCGATGGGAGTGAAGGAAGATGAGATTCTCCAATCTGCTTTGCAAGGGAGTCGCAGAGACCTCTCTCGACTACTTTCTCTGATTGAGTCGGGACATGAGATTAGCATCCCTTCGCAAAAATCCTGGACGCTAGGTGTAACGGGCCCTCCAGGTGCAGGAAAATCGTCACTGATTGGTAATTTTGTGGACTACTGGTCCAGTAGAGGCGACAAGGTCGCCGTTCTAGCTGTCGATCCATCTTCACCGAACAGTGGAGGGGCCTTGCTAGGAGACAGAATGAGAATGCCTTCTGCGGACTCCGGAGATTCCGTATTCGTCAGGTCTCTAGCAACGAGAAATCACCCAGGAGGACTATCTGCATACATCTCGACCATGATTGATTGTTTGGCGGCGTGTGGTTGGAACAGGATAGCCATCGAGACCGTGGGCTCGGGGCAGTCCGACTATCGAATCGCCGCCTTTGCAGATAGAATCCTTCTCGTTGATGGCCCGGATAGAGGAGATATTGTTCAAGCCGAGAAGGCAGGTATAATCGAACTGGCAGACATCATCGCAGTTAACAAGTCAGATTTGGAAGGTTCCGAGGAAGCGGCCAAGTCAATCCTCTCGTCACTTTCTATGGATGAAAATCCTCCACCAGTTCATTTGGTATGTTCTCATGATGGCTCTGGTATCGAAGCTATGATGCAAGATATTGAGAATTGTATTCCAGGAGCTAGAAGTGAACTGAGGTCCAGAGAACGGCTGATTTCAGCATGGGACTTCCGACTACTAAATCATCCAGAGTTGAATCGAGTTATCGAACTCTTGGGAACCGGAAGTATAACACTCCAAGAAGCGGTGGAATCGCTTAGTCAAAAAGAGGGATGAGCCATGTCCGACGACTCACATGTGTTGACAGACCATGTCGATCACTCAGTCGGCGGATTCGGCGGACATGCCTTCAGGCGCTTTACTCATGTATCTATGACGGTCATTCCTTTCATCTACTATCTGTATGGGCAAGATGTTGCAGACATATTCTCTCTAGATGCTAAACAATTGGTGAGCATCGTTTGCTTTCTGATTATTCTAGCCGAGGTTATTCGACTTCGTCTTGGGATTGTAATCTTTGGACAAAGGGAGTATGAGGCAAATCAAGTATCGGCTCTAGCGTGGGGTGGTTTGGCAGTTTCGCTAGCCTTGTTGCTTGCACCGGGAGAAGGAGAGGGATTGGAAGCAGGAATTTACGGCATACCACTCATTGTCGGCTTAACTCTAGTCGATCCGGTAATGGGAGAGATAAAGAGGACCAAAAAAGACCTCAGACTGGCCATTTACGTCGGCCTTACTGTATCTTACGCAGTTTGGCTAGGTTGCCACTTCTGGCTCGGAACTGACATCTTGGCAGCAATGCTTCTTGCTCCACTCACAGTATTGGGAGAGTTGCCTAAAACTAAGGAAATTGATGACAATGCCACAATGATACTATTCCCGTTGACTGGCCTGATGTTACTGCTCCCCTTCCTTTGAGTGTGGACCCCGTCATCTTTACAATCCGACTTCGGTTGGCCAGTACAATGGCTGAGGACGAATCCACTGGTGGGATTATGGAATCATCAGTTTCACAGTCTGGATATGTGATTGTATGGGCCGTGGCCTCGTTGGTTTCTTTTGCCATATTCTTTGCTTACTTCTGAACGCCAAAATGATGTACCCCGGGAAGGTCCATCGGCTGTGTGCGGCATTACCGGGATCCTAGGCAATGCAGATGAAGCCACTGCATCCTCCATGGCTGCTTGCCTCGGTCACAGGGGGCCTGATGGAAGAGGGGGATTCGATCAGGAGTTAGGAAATGGCTCAGTTGCCTTAGGACATTCGCGTCTTTCAATCGTCGATCTAAGTGGCTCATCCCAGCCCATTCATTCGGATCACGGGTCAGTACTCATCCAGAATGGGGAGATATACAACTACAATAAACTCAGGAGGGAACTCACGAATTACCCTTGGAGAACCTCTGGAGATAGTGAGACTGTTCTGGCATTGCACAACACGATTTCTGGAAACAACAAACCAAACCATACCGAGTGGGTTTCCAGATTAGATGGCATCTGGGGATTCGCTCTTTGGGACCAAGCTAGACAAGAGCTCCTCCTATGCAGGGATCCATTCGGAGTCAAACCATTAGTTCGCTCTTTGCTCCCAGATGGTACTCTAATCTTCGCATCCGAAGTCAAGGCACTGCAGGCACACCCGGAATTCATTGCTACTCCAGACATTGATGCCTTGGCCGTTAGACTCGCCTACGAGTACCCACTTGATATGACAACTCTCTTTTCAGGAGTAACACAAGTTGCACCGGGAACAATCGAGACTTGGGCACTGGATAGTCATGGGCGTGCCACTCTAAAGTCAGTCCAGCGTCATTACAAGCAGACCCGGGCAATTACTGAGTGGGATTCGATTACTGGCCCGCAATCGTTGCTTTCCAGTCTACGGCACTCAGTCGACTCCAGGATGTTATCTCATGTTCCAATTGGAGTCGTTCTATCCGGCGGTTTGGACTCTAGCCTAATCGCTGCTCTCGCCAAAGATTCAGCACTTGAATCAGGAGACGAGGTCCCAGAGTGCTGGACAGTTGCCAGTAGTGAAGAAAATCCTGATTTCATAGCGGCTGAGTTGGTTGCCAATCATTTGGACATGACTCACCATACCAACATCATTGAAGAGAACGCTTTCTGGAATCGCCTGCCCAGTTTCGTGCATGACGGCGAGGATCTGGACATCACTGTCTTGTTCTGGCAGCCACTATTCCAACAGATTTCCAAGAGGGCCAAGGTTGCTCTGTGTGGACAAGGTGCAGACGAGTTGCATGGAGGATATTCCAGATACAAGGACCTTGAAGGGCACTCAAATCTTGTTGGCAATCGACTATCCATGTATGATTTCGAACCATTGAATCTGAACACAGGAGACGGGATGCCATGGCTAGACCAGAATGTTCACCCTCGCCACCAATTCAAGAATCTCGAAGAAACTCTAGACTTCGAATTAGAGAGAGGACAACTATCGAATTTCCAACTAAGATTGGGCGATAGACATGGCATGGCCCAAGGCTTAGAAGTCAGAGTCCCATTCTTGGGTAAGCAACATGTCAGTGCTAGCAACAGCCTCCCTATGAGTGCGCTAATTTCTAAATCAACGGAGAAGGTGGCTCTTCGTCAAGCATCCTCGCTGTCAGATCTCCCTGAATCCATAGTCGATCGTCCCAAATTACCAGCTGGAACCGCCACTGCTCCTGACTTAGTTTCCTCTCTGATTGAGGAATTGACTCCTCATGCAATAGAATGGTCATCCGAATATGGGGATCTAACTCCTATGCTACTAGACCAACCAGATATGGCGATTGGAATCAGGCTATTCCATTCTATTCACTTGACAGACGACCCGAAGGTCAGACGAACAAAGTCATTGATGGATCTCCTCGATGATGTGAGTCCTTGGCCAGCCTAAAGGACTCCTTCTTCTCTGAGTAATTTTTCCTTAGTCCCGATTCCACCTTCGCCACTATACCCGCCAAGAGAGCCATCAGATCTCACTGCTCGGTGACAAGGGACTCTGATGGGAAGAGGGTTAGCGCCGCAAGCATTTGCAACGGCTCTGGAAGATCTCGGACGCCCTATTGCCTCAGCAATTTGTTTGTAAGTTCGAGTCTCTCCACGAGGTATTGCCAGCAATTGCTCCCAAACAGATCTCTGGAATTCAGTACCATCCATCTGGCTGGGGTCAACCATCACTCTTCACCTTCCCACCAATTCTCTTCAGCCATTCCGACTATCTCGTAGTTTGAGGGGAACAAAGCGATGATGATTCCAGCGACTATGCAACCGAGTCCGAGGTAGAATCGTTGCTGAACAGTCATCAATTCCAAGCCAATAACGAATAGAAGCAGGCCCCCTAGATTGGATACCCAGACCAACGTCTTGAATGTAGACAGAGATACTCCCGTTGAACCTTTGGTTCTCTTTGGTCCGAACTCGGCACCGAATCTAACTGGGTCTTCTTCCTTCATCTAATCATCTACCTGTCAATCATGATAATTGCATCAGTTGGGCAGCCTAGTGCACACAACCTACACCCGGTGCATTCATCGCGCAGAATTCTAGCCTTCCTGTTCACATCTACGTCCATAATTGGGCTGGCCAGAGGAGTATCATACAATTCAATCGCATCATCATCACAGACAATTGTGCACTGGTCACATCCAATACACAACTCTTCCTTGACCCATGCTACAGCATCCTCTCCGCCTTTGAGTTTGGCCTCCTCCTCGGCACGCATTGAGTCGAGTAACATCCTGATCCTCTTCTGCTCAGCAGTGCGCCTTGCGAGAAGATCCGGAATCTCAGTCATGATTGTCAACTCAGGCTACACATTCTCAATGTATGCTTTCCAGCATATCTAGAATCAGAACCTCACTGCTTGCTCTCTATCTGCCTAGCGAGGAAGCTGACGACATCAAGTATCTCGAAGTCGTGCCTTGGGTCGCCTTCGAACTTCAGGCATTCAAAGTGAGCTACACACTTGGGGCAAGTGGTCAGCATCACATCTGCTCCGGTGGCATTCACTTCATCGAAGCGCTGCAGTCTGAGCGCTCTGCTGTTTTCATTGCAGGACATCATACTCGAAACACCGCAGCAGAGAGCATCTTCTCCATGGTGCTCCATCTCAACTAGGCTCACTCCTTCTACAGACTGAACAAGGTCTCGAGGCTTGTCATACAGATCCATCTGCCTACCGAGTCTGCATGGATCGTGATAGGTAACTGTTACATCATCATCAACGGCTAGGTCCATGTCAAAATCATTCTCAACGAGGTACTCTGTAGTATGCATAATCTTCATTCCCTCGAGTTCGTAATCAAGAGCAAACGTCCTGAAGCACTCTGCACATGA
>CAYYAH010000040.1:7891-10203 GCA_964470075.1 uncultured Candidatus Poseidoniales archaeon | reverse complement strand
ACTTCCTCGACCCATCTCATTCCCGCGCCTGTGTTGATGATTAGGCTCGGGCCCTCTACAAATTGTGAGTCTGGGAGATTTGTATCTGCAAGAGTTCGGGTTACACCCTCATAGTCTAACCACTCAGTATCCATTCGGAACCATCCACCTTCAGTCATCTCGAGATCGAGAGTATACCCATTAACTACCTCAGCAGCAACTAGGCCCATTGCAATGAGGTTTTGATCCTCATATGTGGCTCTTAGAATCCAGTTTCCTGGCTCAACCTCTGCAGACCAGTTTCCAGTCCAAGTTCCATCAACGATTTCCTTGACAGGAGTCATGGTGTCGCGCACCATTCCTTCGACAGGAATCAATTGTAGTACGACCCCATCGGAGATTAAGGATAGTTGCTCTGCATCAATGTATGAAATTGTACCCTCAACTACGACAGGTTCTGCCAATACCTCTGTATCTATTGTATTGGCAACTCCTGAAACTGTGACTTCAAGACTCTCAGTCGAGAATCCGTCCACCACGACCTCAATGCTCCAAGAAGTTCCTGCGGGAACGAATAATGACCAATCGCCACTGTTGTCAGTGGACGCGGTGTAGTTTCCTTCATCTCCGTTGATGAGAATGGTCGCGTTGAAGATACCTTCTCCGAAATTGGATGCATTGTCGTCATTGAAGTCCCAGAAGATATTTCCTCCGATTTCAACGAACTTCATCGCTGTCAGATTCAATCCAGGGTTATCTCCTGGAATAGCGCTGATGGAAGTTGATTCATCTCCATGCAAGACCCATCTCTCTCCGCCTTCTGTTACATTCAGCAGAACCTCCCATTCTCCCGGAGCGACCACAGTAGATGCGTTGCCAGAGGAGCTGGTAAAGTCGAATGATACAGAACCAAGACCTTCTAGTGACGATAGTGTTGCTGCAATGCCTTCGATTGGTTCGCCCGAATAGTCTTCGTACAAAGTAACCCCTATCCTAGAAACTTCAATTGTCGACATCGAGAGGTCGTCGCCTGCATTTTCAGCAGAGACAGTGAGGAGTTCACGCAGAATCTCTCGGACTCCTTGTGAAGTCTCAAATGGTGCAATAGAAACTATCCAATCTCCCTCTGGGATATGGGCATTCCATCTGCCATCATCGTCGGTAGTATGAGACAATACCCAACCGGACTCAGTATTTGTCATCTTGACAAGATGTCCGGAAAGGCCTCCTCCACTCTCGTTGGTGAATGTGATATTTACTCTCCATTCAGGATCAAAGCCTAGTGTTCTCTCGACCGAGCCTCCTAGAAGACCGATATTGAAGCGAGTTGAACCAGTCATAATCCTGGTGCCAAAGTGATCGGTCTGTGGGTCCGATGTTTCTACATCAATTCGATAGGCCCCGGCCTCGAGTGAAAGTTCAGCCAAGCCAACCTGCGTCCATTCACTTCCATTCTCCAACACTTCGTAAACGATTCGGGAACTATTGTACGCGTCTACAACCTTGAATGGGAATGTAACTGCAGTACCGTTGGAAGCGTTGTTGTCTGCGGTGTGATCCAAGAACAGGCTAATTGTGACTGAGCTGTTCACTGGACTAGTGATGATGTCGAGAGTGTCGTTCTTACCATCCACTTCGAGATCGACTGGGGTTGAAGTAATCCAGTCGGCATCCAAATCAAATGTCCAGTTTCCACCTGGTAGAGCCATCTGGAATTGTCCATTCTCCATCACATTAGCGTGCCAGCGGACCTCGGTCTCTGCGTTGTCTGCTGTGACTACAATCGGCTGCCATCCTCCGTAGTATGATTGCATGGGATTGTCTTCTCTGTTGATGTTGACAGTTCCATCTACAATGTATCCAGGAGTGGCGATTAGAGTGAGATTGTCAAATGTCTCACCGTCAATGCTAGGGCCCTCGGATGTAACGGTGAATCTGGTTCCATTGACTAGATTCAGCATTGCTCCGGGTAGCTGCACAGTAGCATCGATAACTGCTCCCTCGGGGACGACTACTGAGAAGTGCCCTCCTCCGTCGGTAAAAGCACTGGTGCTGAATCCATCCCAATGGAAATCAATCTGGACATAATCCAGAATCTTTCCTGCGTCTGGACCTTCTTCATCGGAGTCCAAATTCTCCTCGTAGAATGCAGTACCGTTGATTCGGATGCTGACTTCGAATTCGTACTCTGCATAGAGATCTTCTTCGCCAATCTCAATCTGCTCCCATAGTTGCAATTCTTCGGACAAGGTATGATTCAGTAACCATGTACCTCTGGACAATTCGGCCCTGTAATGTCCTGATTCGTTGTCATATTCGACATAGGCAGCATC
>CAYYAH010000040.1:0-7791 GCA_964470075.1 uncultured Candidatus Poseidoniales archaeon | reverse complement strand
AGGCATGGGGCGAAGCCGGACTCTGAACATTCTGAAGTCGCATCAGAGTGAGTTGAGTTGGTATCGAGTAGAGCAACGGAACTGTTTATTGGTGAACCGGTTGAGTTTACCAGATAACCACTAATTGAACCTCCAGCGATATCGACGGTTGTAACATCTGGACTACCGATCAGTGGAATGATAAACTGCTCTTCCAAATCAACAGCTGTACCATCAGAGAAAATGACTGTGATATCATATACGCCCGGGACCATGTCAACGAAGTGGAAGGTTCCAGGTTGAACCATCGGTCCGCTGAAGATTCCCTCTCCCTCGACAGTAGCAAAAGTACCGTTGAAAGTACCATAGCTGTCGAATTCCTCTGATGTATCAACTTCGAATACTCCTGACCCGACCAAGGTCGCATGGCTCAGACTTCTAGTGAAGGTAGTGGTGCCGTTTGAGGTGAATCTACCTGTAGCGTTGACATCACCGTCGATTAGTAAATCTCCTGATTCCATGGTACATGCTGAATGATTCTCAGGCATGGTCGAATTAACGTCGCAAACAGGAACTTCGATATCATCTGTAACATTTCCAGATAGTGTTCCTCGGCCTGAGAACAGTCCATCTCCAGTTAAGCTGTGATTATGCGAAATCGTCTGGGAGTGATTGCCCGTAAAGTCAGTAACTGTGACAACTCCCTGGGCGATTAGAGATCCTCCTCCTGTGAATGTGACTTCTCCAATACCTCCGAATGCCAAGTCATAGCCCTCGACCACTCCTACAGAGGTTGTCACCGAACTAGAAGGAATCTGTACATGCTCTGCGGATGGAGAGATCTCGACCGTGACATCGGTCAGAGGTTCTTGATCGAAGAGTGTTGAGCCCGACCAAACCAACTTTCCTGTAGCGTGAGAAGGTTCCACGGACAAGTTTCCGTATACGGTCTGCTCACCGTTACTGTGCCCTGCCTCTCCCGATACATTGACAATCGCCTCAGAGAGCCATGTAGCTCCTGAAACGTTGGCTAGTATGCCTGTGATCGGATTGACATTGCGGTTAGCGGAAGTCTCCTGGAAGATGTCACCGAGAGACTGTCCGACATCACCGGACATCATCGCTGATCTGGCTGCGTCTAAATCTGGCTCTCCTATGAATGCAGAGACTCTGATCTTTCCAGCGGGAACGGTGTATGAGAAGTGGCCATTCTCGTCTGCGTCAGTGTATCCAATAGGAATCCAGTATGTCCTGTCGTCACCATCCACAACATGGCCGTCTGCGTCAGCAACCTCTTCGCCGCTGAATGCATCCCTCTCGAACATTACTCTAGCATTGGGGATTGCGCCGAAGCCCTCTAGCTCTACAGTTCCCTCTAATGTAGCGCCGCTGTAATACTTCATGACCTTGACTTGAGTGTTGGCTGAACCGATTGTTGGGTTGGAACAGTCCTCGTCGACTTGTGAGCCGTTTTCTAGCAACTCACAGCGCTCATCGTCATACCAGTTGGCCAGAACGAAGTGGTTCATCATGGCTCCTGGAAGTGGGTATGCATTCTCAAGATAGGATCCGGGAGAGCCGGACATGTAGAAGTGAGGTGCTGGTTGATCAGCATCTCCGGGTAGCCCCAACATAGAAGTCGAATAACCAACATAGAATCTAGCAACCATTGTCTCAAAGAATGCAGGTTGATGCTGATAGTCAATATCGACCATTCTGATGACTTCATTGGAGTCCGAAGCTCCAGAACTCTGGCGGATGACGTCATTCATGTACTCCTCCTCGAACTCCTCGGCGGAACGAGGAATTAGCGGACCATCTCCACGCTGGGTGTCGTAGACAGCGGTGATGTAATCCTCCATATCGAGCCCAGATAGGCCGGTAGGTGCATGGAATATTCCAGTCGTCTGGCCACGGTGATATTGGTAATCGCCATAATATGTCCCACCTAGAGGGTATAGTCGATTATCGATAGCGAAGTATCTGATGTCGTTGTTTCGGATTACGGTCTCCCCCAGAGGTCCATCGTAGTCTTGGACCTCATATTCCAGACCTGTGATATCATGGTAGATTCCTGCCAACTCGTCCATATCGAATGCTGTCGACAGGAATGCACGGCTTAATGCCAGTCTAGCATTTGTTCGGTGAAGATTGGTTGAAACGTCATTGAAGTCCTCTATTAGGTCGCTTGTGTACATATATCCTCCAATGAGATAGTGAGTAGTTTCCATATTGAACTGGGCGTTGTTCAGTCGTGTTGAGTTGAACAAATCGGTAGCCTCAGACTCGTCGTCAGTAGAGTTGCCCATCTGAGTGCCGCCAATCAAAACCATCCACATCTTGTCGGACTCAGGAAGTCCGTCGGAGTTCAGTGAATATCCGTGAAGCAGTTCTGTGTGGTCGTCAGTCGCTACTACTGCCATTGCCCTGTCCTTGACGAAGTTCTCGTCATTAACGCCGATGGAGAGAATGTTGTCATACTCTGCCAACTGATCTTCATCCATGTATTCACCCAGTACCTCATAGAATGAGTCGGTAAATGCGCCTCCACCATTGTATCGGCGGTCCCCTTGGGCAAGTGTTGTGATGAATAGTGCTAGAGTATCTTCTTGACTGTTGGAAAGTAGCATTCCTCCGCTGTTAGGGATTCCCGACTGGAAGTTATCTGCAACTGTAGGATGCTGACCTTGTGCCAGAGCTTGGAATCCGTAGTCCCACCAAGAAACGAAGGCGGGGCGCTCACTGAAACTCATATCTGTGTCCTGCTCAGACAGCCAGTCATAGGCTAGATTCCAAGAGCCGCTGTTAAATCCGGGCCCAAATGTACCCATGTACCACATCTGAGACTCAGGGTTGTAGCCCTCACTCTTGAGAACTGAAAGACCCAGAACTTCGGCCCTGAGGAAGTCAGGAGCGATATCATGAATCGTTTGATCTACATCCGTTGCAGAAGCTTCTCCTCTAGGGATGCCTGAATCTATACCGTATGTTGCGTGCTGAGATGCTACCATCATCAAGATGACTAGGATCGCCGGGATGGCTGGATTGCGTCTACTTGCGGTCAATACTGATCTGAATCTAGTTCTTGGAGTTCCAATACCAGAGCGGCGCCATTCCTTGACGAAGGAAGAAAAGTTCGCACCATCCCAGAGCATCATCAATCCAATACCACCGACGACTGCCATTGCAGGAGTCGCGTTGAAGATGAATCTTCCAGCAGACCAAGCCATGTATGTTGCAATGATAACCCACAATCCAAGCAATAGGTGACTTTGGCGCTCTCTACGGGCTCCTCGCCACATCAATACGAAAGCACAGCCGACAGCAATCAGTGCAACGACTGGCCCATACGAGGCAAACAGAACTCCTCTGCTCGGAGCTTGTGCTTCACCAATAGTTCCAAAGATCTTGTTCTTTGAGAAGTAGAATCCACCAGTAAACAGGATGTCCCAGCCATTGTAAATCTCCAACTGCTGTAATATGAATAGAATAGCGAGGATTCCTCCAATCAGAACCCCTCCTGTACCTAGAACCAATAGCCAAGGCTTGTCTCTATACGAAGAAGCAACCCAACCCAATGCTAGTGTGAAGCCAATGATGTAGAACATCGGTTGGAAACCACTAGGATCGAACACAAGGTTCAGGCCCGGCCACATGTAGAATGGCAGTGGAATGAGGAAAGAAGTTAGTAACATCTGTAGAGTTATGGAAGTTAGTGGTAGGCTGTCCCTCTTGCGGAACATGTTCAAGATTATCTGTCCCGAGTAAGCGAGGAATAGAATTCCTGGACCGTATACGAATCCCTTCCACCCTAGAGCCACGGTGGCGAATGAAATTCCCGACAGTGTAGCGAAAGCCATGGCTCTTGGATTTCTGTGCCAAGTCTCCCTAATTCCTGCAACTAAGTAAAGAGGGCTTGAGCTTGGGTTCTGGAACATTCTCTCGGTACCCAATTCATCCAATGCCCTGACCCAGTAGTAGAATGACATAGACAAGAACAGCAGAGCAAATGAGTCGTGATCTGCTAGGCCGAAAGTCGCGTGGGAGATGTGCCCTGGCATCAGAGCGATTAGCCAAGCAGTCAGGATTCCAGCTCCCTTACTGTGCATATTCTTGGCAATTGCAGCCAAAGGCAGAACAATCAGAGCGCCGAAAACAGCAGGCATAGCAGCAACGCTCCACCAGGTAGCCTCGTCTGCAGGAATCTCAAGTAGCCAAGATAGGCCAATTCCTCCAAGTGCAAGAGACCAAGAGAACAGTGGAGGACGGGGATTAATTGCTCCCATCGGATATGCTCTATCATGGTCGAAGATGTAGTGACTTCTCTCAGCTACGATGTAATCTACGACTCTTTTCATGTACCAAGGGTCGGATCCTCCGGTCATATCCCAGAGGCCGGTGGCCGAGGCATTCATCGCCGGGAGAATATTCCAACCCGTCCTGACTGCAAATGCTACCAAGATAGCCATAGCGACCATAATCGAGTATGAATTACTCTGCCACCAGAGTCTTGCCCGACTCGGTTCGTGTCGTGGAGACACATCTCCGAAGTAGCCACGTGAGGCAATCATCACCGCGGCGACGTTTAGCCAGAATCCTAGGAAGAACCACGAGAACGTACTCATAGCATCGTCTCCTGCAAGGAAACTCGGGAACTCGTTACCAATCTCCTGAAGGTGTCCAAGAGTGTAGAGGAGCCAGTTCACGCCGACTATTGCTCCGAGGACGTTCCATCTCTCGCAATGGCAGAAAGCAACGAATAGAATTACGACTGTCGTGAATAATGCCCAGACAGAACCCAAGTAAACGTGGTCATGGTATTCTTGAATCCCTGAAAGTTGACCTAGCCAAACCAGAGGAATTGCCTGAACTAGCAAGATTGCAAAAAGTGTTGACATCAAAACTCTGTTAGAAGCAGAAAGAGAGGATCCAAACGATCCAGAGCCTGGAGAGTCTAGTTTACCCCTCATCAGTGCTGTAGTAATCATTCCTGCTACTATCGATGTAGCCCAGAATGCGAAGAATACTGACGCTATTCCGGCTCTGCCTGTATCAATCAAATCTGTAGCGGATCCCGTCCAATCAGATAAATCGAAAACAGAGTTAGCAGCATGAGATACTGCTAGGTGGAAGCCAATAACGATAGCAAGCAGAGTACTAGCCTCTTCTCTCCTATCGATACTTATCTGGACGTAGGTCGAGATTCCGACAAGAGCGAAGGTTAGGGCTCCGACTCTACCAACGCTTTCAAACAAGTTGTGAGCCATCGTAATGATAGCCGCAGCGGAAATGAATCCCAGTACAACAATGGCATTTCGATACTTGGCCAAATTACCAAACGGAGCAAAGGCACCAATTCTGCCAAGCGCAGCAGCAAAAGCGGCTACGGCAGGCAGAATCAGGACTTGCGTATATCCGTCATTTTCCATGGCTCCGTTCGCGACATAATCGGCTCCCAAGAAGAGTGCTAGCAATGCAACTAGCACCGTTGGGACAGAAGCGACTCCCGCCGGGGAGAGCTCTGATTCAGCCGCGGTATCATTCTCATTCATCATCAATCACCGTGTTCAACCCAAAGGCTAGCGTCGCGCCGATTTGACTGGCTGTTATAACCATTCGTAGAATGGTTGGAAAATCGAAAGGCCGAGAATGGGCGGCTAAATCCGCTAAAGAGCCCGATATGCGATGTCTGAACGGTAATGGGAGCCGTCTAGTTGAATGCATTCCATCAACTCATATGATGCGGCCACCGCGTCGCCAAGAGAGGGCGCTAATCCAGTAGTCGATAGTACCCTGCCTCCTGAAGAGACGAGTTTTCCCTCATCACCTAGGACTGTTCCGGCATAGTGAACAAATGCTGAAGTCATGCCTTCCTCAATTCTGACTTCACTACCCGAGATAATCCTCCCGGTAGAAGAGCTGGCCGGGTAGCCCTCAGAAGCGAGTACCACTGTAGCAGCACATAAGTCATGGAACTCGTACTCCTCTTCTGAGATTCTGCCCTCCGCGGTGGCTAGTAAGAGTTGTCCGAGGTCGCTTGAAATCAGAGGGATTGTAACTTGAGTCTCGGGGTCTCCAAATCTAACATTGAATTCGATTACTCCAGGAGATCCTTCCTGGTCTATCATCAAACCGACATACAGGCAGCCGCGATAGGGAGTTTCTTGGTTCCTGAGATGATGGTGCATTGGTTCGATGATTTCCCGTTTTACTCTATGCATCACAGACTCCGACACCACTGGCGCAGGGGCGTAAGCTCCCATCCCTCCTGTATTCGGACCGGTATCTTTCTCTCCGACTCTCTTATGATCCTGACTGGCAGGTAGACAGATGTAGCCTGATTCATCCATTACAACCAGCACAGATGCCTCTTCGCCCGACAAATGCTCTTCTAGAAGAACGAAGTCGTCCAATACGATTCCCTCGTGCAGAGTTTGTTCGGCAATCTGCCTGTCAGAGGTGACTGTCACGCCCTTTCCTGCAGCGAGTACATCTCGCTTGATAACCCACGGGGCCTCAAACTTGTCTAGGGCGTTTGAGATTGTTGATTCATCATCAACTACTAAGTAATCACCAGTAGGTACTCCAAGTGATTTCATGACCTCCTTAGCGTGTAGTTTCGAGGCCTCCAGAAGAGCTCCTCCAGAATGAGGTCCAAAGCAAGAAACTCCGGCTCTTCTTAGAGCGTCTGCGAGGCCGTCCACCAGTGGCGCCTCGGGTCCGACTACAACCAAATCGGCATCGAGTTCGAGCGCCAAGGAAACAATGGCCTCGATATCACTAGTCGAGATGTCGTGATTGGTGGCGACCATAGAGGTACCTGCGTTACCTGGTAAGCAGTGCACATCGGCTACCGATGGACTGTTGGCAAGCCCAATGCAAAGAGCGTGTTCTCTGCCACCTCCTCCTACAACCAAGGTAGTCAGAGGGGCCATACGTGCGCGTGAGGTCATCGGAAGATAATGGATTCCGAAGGAGATGCTCCTAGTAAGGCACCGACTTAAGCCCCAGCTTGTATCCAATAACATTGAACAGACGGTGGATGATTGGAGTCAAGATTAGTAGCGCAATGATCTCGTCATGCAATTGCTCATGCATCAGAATTTGGCCATCGAATAGCAGGAAAGCGAACAGGAATATCGACACAGCGAATGGAACTGTATCCAGCAGCGGGGCCTTGGAACTCTCATCGCCCTCTCTTTTCAGGCCACGACGTCGCTTGACAAAAGATCCAGACATGTCGCCTAGCATACAAGCGAGTCCCAGTGTGAAGCCCATTGCAAAGGCAGCACCCCACTCGCCTCCAATCCAGAACCAATCGGATGAATCACTGAACATTATAGGATCAACAAACGGTCTTGCATCGGGAGGAGTTTTTGAGCCCCAAGCATGATGTGCTAACATAGTAAGAAGCCCCGAAAATATGGCTCCTCCGAACAAGCCATTCCAAGTCTTGCCGTCGCCCAGAATTCTGTAACCGTCTCTCCAGTTTCTTCCTCCGTCAATCACCACACTGGAGAAGCCTATCTTATCTGGAATCCACTTACCAAACAGCATAGCTCCGGTATTGGCCAGATAGAATGGTCCGTACATCATCAGGACTGTGAGGATGTTTAGAATGAAGTCCGCAATGTCGGGTGCGGGGAATAGCGGCGATACGTCCACGGGCCTGCCAGACAAGGACAGCGAATGAACCCTATCCGAAGAATGTCGGGCAAAACTATTCATGGCACTCTCATCGAATCGAAGTCAATGAGAACTGCTGCGCTGCTACATTCCCCACTGATTATTTGCTCCATGCTACTTTTGTCT
>CAYYAH010000039.1:0-10206 GCA_964470075.1 uncultured Candidatus Poseidoniales archaeon | reverse complement strand
AGTAAATCCTTCTGAGCCTATAGACAATCTAGCTGACAGCCTACAAAGAAATCCCTTGGAACCAGAAGAATCACCAGCAGATGAAGAATCTCTTGCAGACTCTCTGGCTGCATTGGGTAATTCTAATTCTGAAGTCAGTAACTCAGATTTTGACTGGGGAGAAACTCCTACCGAACCGGCATTACCTGCTCAGGAGGAGTCTCCCCCTGAATCTATGTCCACTCCAATAGTCGCTCCAACATCACACCCCTATCTGAGGTCTGCCGCCGAGATTGATGCAATTCCAGGAGACAAACTCCATGCAACTCTAAGCGAGATAGAGGAGTCGACACTCAATCCCGACGGCTCGATCCACAGGCAGTCAATCGAGGGAGAGTTGATTTTGAGAAACTCTAGCAAGAAGCACCGAGCTTGGGACATAGAGGTCCTACTGGCTTCAACCGATTCAACTGATATTGGAGGAAGATCAATTTCTGTCAGAGAGTTGGAAGCATCTGAAGAGACCGTCATTCCGTATTCTGCTAGTGGCCCGACAATGCTAGTAATGAGAGAAGTCATTGATACAAACCCAGAGAGAGATCAAGAGGACAGCCAATCTCTCGTGTTCTCAGAGGAACGCCAAGAGATTGAGGTACACATAGAAGTCGAGAACACCTCATTATCACCACTTGTCGACGTTGAGATTTCTAGGGTCTTCCCGGAGAGCTTTGAAGTTCCCGAGGGACAGGAGTACAACGTTGAAGAGTCCACAGTTTCTTGGGACATTGGTAGATTAGCAGCGGGTGAGAAGAAGAAACTGTCTTTGACACCTCAAGTTCTTACAGAGGGGGTTGAGAAGTTCTCAGCAGGTTCTGCCTCCGCCAGATACAGTTCTGAGGATACGGTATCAAGAGCACAATTCGACAGAGTCTCAGGCTCCACATTGCATATGATGAGAGTCGACAAAATTGAGGACGACCGTCCTGGAATATGGCACTGTAAGTCTGTATTCGAGAATCGCTCTTCTTTCGTCGTGACTCTCTCTGGAGTGTCGGTATGGCTGTCGGGAAGGGAGCAACCAATTCTCGATATCTCCGACCTTAGGCAGGATGTCCCTCCTGAAGGCAGTTGGAGTTCGATGGAGAAGAGAGTAGAGTCAGACACTCCGAGTTTCACCCATGAGTTCAGATCATCCATCTTGCCCAGAGTTTCAGTTACATCTAACGGAACAATCAACCTAAAGGAGCAGGAATTGACAGTCTTGGAGGCAGACCTTAGCAAGCAATATGACAAATCTCGTATCAAGTCGTTCGTTCCTGCTGAAATAGACGCCACAATCACTGTCGAGAATACCGGTTCAGCACCAATCAATGTCATGCGCCTTCTCGATGATGTGCCCGGAATATTCTCTCCGCCATCGGAGTCAGATGTCAGTATCGAAATTGAGGGAACAGACCTCACAGACGAGCAGTATACAATTGAGGTAATTGATGAGATACAGTTGGAGGAGAAGATGACTTCTCCTGATGGAAAAGGATTCAGTCTACGAATTACGGTAGGTACGTCTGCTCCATTGGGTCTACAGCCAGGAAAGAAGATGGTGCTAAACTATCCATTGCGCGCACCCGATCCTTCCAATTCAAACAATTTCCTAGCGGCACCAGTAAGGCTCGACTTCGGCTCTGAGAAATTTGGGCCCGTTGGAACTAGAAATGTCGCGAGACCTCCTCAGATTGAAGTTGTACATAGACGCCGAAACATCAGTACTGGGAAGGAAGTATTCCCTGCTGGAAACCCCGGAAGATACGAAGTTCTCCTGATGTTCATCAACAACTCAGACAGCGCACTCGATGACCTTTCTCTGCACGATGTTGTTCCCGGGACTTTCTCAATCGAGAAATCTTCTGTACGCTCTTCCATTGGAGGCCATAGGGATACTTCGATGACTAAGGAATCCGCTCCTGAGGGCACTCATGTTGAATGGCCGATAGGAAGAATCGACAAGGGAGAAAGGATTGAGGTCACTTACGTTATCCAAGGAGATCCAGAATCCGAGTACAAGGTATCTGATGCGCAGGATTTCCACGGAGCAACCTTCGGAGACGAAGTCGACGAGGAACCGAATCTACCGAAATGGATCGAAATAGAAGATGATCCCGAACCAGAACCAGAGCCAGAACCAGAGCCAGAACCAGAGCCAGAACCAGAGCCAGAACCCGAGGGTGAGAAATGCCCAATCTGCGGAAATGAGGCCGAAGTCGGTGCGTCAATCTGCGTTGTTTGTAGTTATTCATTCTGATTGGACGCCTATGGCGTCCACCGAAGCGTTCATTCTATTCAGTCCTGACGAGAGTACATGGCACAACCATCGGGAGGCGATAGCCAAGCACAGGCAATGTCGTCGATGATGATGCCAATGCTAGTCCTGCTCCTAGTCATGATGATACTCATGTTTGTACCGGGTCTGAGAGTAGCTTTGGCAGATAGCGCAGGCATCGCTATAGAGCCCTTATTGCCCTTCCACGAACTATACTTCGTGCCGACCGTATTCATTGTTGGTACTAGCATCATGGTAGTGAATACGATCATCCGCTCGATATTCATCGACCCTATCAAACAGGCCCATTTCTCTCATAGACAGCGTCAGGTCGGTAAGCAACTTAGAGAGGCCCAGATGGCAAGAGACACAGCTAGGGTCGAGAAGATGCAGAGACTGCAGATGGAGATGATGCCTGAGAACATGGCCATGCAATCAGCTATGATGAGGCCAATGATGTTCACGATCGTTTTCATCATAGCGATTTTCAGTTGGATGGCCAGTGAAGTAGAAACCTTCAGAGTCTCTTTCGTCAGTCTTCCTTGGGCTCCAATGTGGTCATTCAATGAGAGAATTTGCTGGATTTTCCCTGCTTGGATTGCAACCTACATCACGATGAGTGCACCGTTTTCGAGAATCATCGACCGCCATCTGAAGATTCGACGGTTCAAATCTCATCCAGTTGTATTAGCCGCTGACCCAATTCCTGAGCCACTATTACATCTCATCAACGAGGACAAGCCGAAGAGCAATTCCAGAGAGCGTCGATCAAGAATGGCCCAGAGGAGGAGGGATGGACCTAGGAAGAAAGGTTCAGAGGCAGATACTGCAAAGCCAAAGAGAGGGAATACTCACACCTCTGCACCTAGGGCAGGTACTACGTGCCCCTCTTGCTCTTGTGATATGATTTCAAGGAGCCAAAGTGGACGACTTAGGTGCGATGTCTGCCGTCACGAGTGGAGATGAATATGATCAGACTCACAGTTAGTGGGCCACCCGGAAGCGGGACCTCCACTTTGGTAGATAAGATATGTCAAAGTCGGAACTGGACTTCCCTAAACGGTGGAGAGATTTTTCGTACCGAAGCGGCTAACAGAGGACTATCGGTCGTAGAATTCAGTTCACTTTGTAAACAGGACCTAGATGTTGACAGAGAATTGGATACAAAGTTGAAAGAAATCATCTCCAGCCAGAATCCTCCAGATGTTGTCGAGAGCAGGTTGAGCGGTTGGTGGGCGCATCAATTGGGATTGGATTGTCTGAGGGTATGGGTGTCGGTTTCAGACGAAGAGAGAGCTAGAAGAATTCAGAACCGCGAAGGGGGCGACTTTTCAGAGCGATTGCAAGAGTCCAAGCAAAGGCAGTATGATGATAATCAGAGATACATGGAGCTGTACGATATAGACATGTCAGACATGACGCCATACAATCTGATTGTTGATGCAGATGATTCCGACGCAGACGAGGTATTTCGTTTGGTATCAAATGAACTTGGAGGCTAAGATGGAGGAACCTCAGTATTGGGAATTATCCGAACAGGTCACAAACCCTGACTTTGGGTGCTCTCCCGAAGAAAGATCGCTTGAGAGTTTACTCAACTCAGGAGTAATCTTGGTCGAGAAGCCTCGTGGACCAACAAGCCATCAATTGACTGCATGGGCAAGAGATCTGCTCGGAATCAGCAAGATAGGGCACGGAGGAACGCTCGATCCATTTGCTACGGGGTTACTGACCTTGCTCTTAGGAAAGGCCACCCGACTCACTGACATCGTTCTACGAGGGGACAAGACATACGTTGGCGTACTCAAATTTGGCAGGCCCATAGAGGAGTCGGAGTTGTGTGACTTGTTATCCAAACTTGAAGGAGTAATCTACAATGTTCCGCCTCTTGAATCTGCAGTGAAAATTCAAGTCAGGACTAGGACAATTAGATCAATCAGAACAGTGGGAGTCGATACTGAATCCAAGATTGCAGCCTTCGAGTTATCTTGCAGCGCAGGTACCTATGTGAGAACTCTCGCGAAGGACATTGGACTTTTGCTAGGGACTAGTTGCGAATTGACTGAATTGCATCGAAGCCATACCGGTTCGTTTTCTCAGGAAATGTCTTGCACGATGCAACAACTGGCAGACGCAGCCTTCCTGTACCATGAGCACGATGATGACCGAGCATTGAGAAAACTAATATCTCCCGTAGAGTCGATATTGAGAAAACTACCTTCAATCACCATCAAGGATGGTGCAGCAGCAGCACTTTCCCATGGAGCTCCTCTCGCGAGACCAGGGGTGATTAGTGCCCAGAAGGGAGTCTCTGAAGGATCAACTGTCTTATTGAGAACAGTCAAGGGAGAAGCAGTTTCTGTGGCCATTATGAAAGTAGATTCAGATTCACTAAGCGAGATGGCGACAGGAGAGGTAGCCATTGCCAAGTCGGTTTTGATGGAATCTGGAACATACCCGCAGAGTTGGTCCAAAGAGTAGAGTCAATTCAACTCGTGCTCTTCGTAAACCCACTCGTCAGTCTCTAGACGAATCTTCAACTTCATCATATTACACACACCACTGTACGGGCCTAGACTCGCTCAGCACCACTCTTCGAACTCCTGACTGGTATAATGATTCCCCGAATTTATTCGATTATCGGCCAACGGTAAGTCTGCATACCGTCGAACCGACTACTTTCGACGCTCAAATGGCTTACTCACTCTACCCGGGCCGAAGTAGAACGCGGTCAGTGAAATCAGAACCAATCCAACCGCTAGGAACAGCATCGCAGGCCCGCGCTCGATTGAATCAATTACTCCATCATCTTCATCCGAATCTAAAAGAGGTAAGGATACAGAACCCTCGTTGTTGATCTCGGATGACTCATCGATAGAATCGGTAGCATCAGCGAACACTAAGAAAGATACCTCGCTACCTGCACTAGGTACCTGAGCATCACAGATTGCGATACCCAATTCTCCGGGAGCGATGCTACCAATCATCATGGAGCCCACTAGGACACCGTTTACCCAACACTTCACATCCACGGCATCGGCTGTCTCACGCCCTAAGTTCCTGACATGAGAGTGAATCTCAACCACATCTCCATGCTCTACTTGTGAGACTCTAGCTCCATCCTTCCACACCTCGACCATCTCGATTGTTAAATCCGATTTGGCAGTAACAATTACTTCAATCGACTGTGTTATACTCAATTCTCCGTCACTTAGGGTAATTTCCAACAGGTGGTTTCCCTTACTTACTGGCGTCATCACCAGATGATTCACCGAATCGAAAGTTGCCCATGAGCGACTGGCTTGTAAGTCGAGAGACTCTGAATCTGCATCAGAAACTTCTAGATCGATGACCATAGTCTCACCCAGTTCAATGTATACTGTAACCGGTAATCCCTCTAAGTTCGGAGGATCATTGACAGGATTCACAACAACGGAAAATGAATCAGACCAAGTGTTGCCAAGATAATCCATAACTTCGACGATTACGGTTGAGCTGCCCCACGCGTCCCTTACAGGTTGGATTCTAACATACTGTCCAACCACACTTGCCTCAACCACGGCTGAATCACTACTCATTGTGCTAATCGACAGGTCTGCCGGAGAGGTACTGTCATCCTGACACCTCACATCCATGGGAAGATGAACTCCTGCCTCATCCTCATTGAATGACATATCTTCCAGTTCCAAGCACTCAGGATCGTAATCCCATTGAACTTCGAAAGATCCGCTGATGGATATTTCATCGATGTGAATTACTGTTGTCTCTGCAGTACCATTAGAAGACCATTGGAATCTGCTAGCTACTCCTACTTGTAACTCGCCTCCATCACTTGGAAGAGCAAAACCAACGGGTGCGTTGACTGTGAACTCTCCAATCCCGACTGCAATATTGGTAACCAGATTACTTCCAATCGCAAAGCGTATGTAACTTGTATCAGCCAATCCCAGTGTACTCCCACTAACTCTTCCACTGACAATCAACCGAGGGTCGTTTACATCCACCCTAGCCCCTGAAATACAACCATCATGCACATCAATTCTAATCTGCTGGCTAGAATCTCGATTGTCTAGCAAGTCCCCAGATTGCTTCTCGGAATAGTCTCCTTCAGAGTCATCGGAAAGAGTCCAGATTGTATGGTTACCAGTGCCGTATACGTGAATTCTACCGAGCTCCTGCAGCGGCGGAACCTCGACATCAAAACTCCACGTACCGGTAGCTGGACTGGCCGGAGTCAGGCCACAACTCTCAGCACTTAAGCCAGTAGTCTCTCCGTCATATGGCCCGAAGTCAACCACAGGAGAATTAGCATCCTCGATTGATGTGACCGCCTTGACAGTCTCAAATGAATACCAAGGCTGGTGATACTTAACACGTATTCCGAGCGCATCAACTCTGACTTCTGAATCATCTGAACCAACATTGTCGGAGACATAGTCAATTGTGAATCGGGTGTCCTCTAGGTCTGTCCAATCTTGTGAAACCATGCCATCCAATGATATCACCATAGGATTAGATATTCGAAGAACCGGGCCTAGCGTTCGAGCATAAGTGGTGATTAGTTGATCTGTACCATGGTTTTGCAGAATTACTCTGACAGAATCCTGATTGAGGACATCAGGAATCGAGAAATGAAGAACCATAGAAACATTCGCTACTAACATCCCATGAAGTCCGGAGAAATCATATCCTTGCATGGAGATATTCGGCCCCTTGGACCACGTGTAGAAAGTATCTGGTTCCCCAAGGGTTGAGTTAGAGCCTGTTGGACTATAGCTCGCCCAAGAAGTGACTTCGGCAAAGTTGTCCGACCTATTGTGAGTGAAAGACAACTCATCATCAGCGACCATTCCGATTGAATATTCCGCTGAGTTCTGAGAAAACCCGGATGTGCTGCTGATTTCCCAAAGTTCGGGTTCAGAGAAATCACCTGCCTCGAGTAGTTGTATTCCTTCGGCCCCGATTACAGTATCTGCACCTGCTAGAGGGACGGTCTGAGCCATTGCCATCATGAGTATTGCAGCCAGTACTGCCCGAATACGTCCCCTCATGGAAGGCAACGACAGAGGGCACCGCTTCAATCCGTTGGTCTCACAAGTCATCCTATGGTCAGGTACTGTTGATAAACAGGGGTTCATCCCTAGTTCTACGTACGGCTGTGATGGTGTAGCGGTTAGCACGGTGGGTTGTGGTCCCGCCGGCCCGGGTTCGAGTCCCGGTCACGGCCCCACTTCATTCTACACCGTTGAGACTACCTGAATCGATATCGTGCCCCATACGACCAACCTTTGTAATCAGGTAATCCCGATTCTCCTTACTCACTCCCACAATTATGGGCATCCTTTCAACGATATTGATTCCCAGGCTCTGTAATTGCGATATTTTGTCTGGGTTATTGGTGAGTAGGCATACATTCTTGATCCCTAAGGCAGAAAGTATCTCCGAGGCAACGCCGTAGTCTCTGTTATCGGCAGGATGGCCCAACATTAGGTTGGCATCCAAAGTATCAGCACCCCTGTCTTGGAGGTTGTATGCCTGAATCTTTGCATGAAGGCCAATGCCGCGACCTTCCTGTCTGAGGTAAACGATACAGCCCCACCCTACTTCCTGGATTTGTCGCATGGCCGCATTCAACTGGGCACCACAATCGCACCGCAGACTCTGCAACGCGTCCCCTGTAAGACACTCAGAATGAACTCTTACCAGAACAGGGTCCGGACCAGTCATGTCACCCAGTGTCAAAGCGACATGATCGAAACCAGTCCCCTCTTCATGAAAAACTCGGATTCTGAATTCTCCATGAGGCGTCGGTAGTCGAGCCTCGGCCGGGATATCACCCAACTCACTGACATCTACAGCGCTCGTCATGAATCCGCGAGTTTCTCCCTGCCTTTGAATAGTATCATGGTCCAATTTACTTGCGTATTCTGAATCCATACTCTCCTGCCTCTTCTTCGACTCCCAAAAGACTGAGTCCCATTCTATTACAAAGGGCTGGAATGTCGTGTAGAGTCTCAGGGTCATCGCAAAGAATCAACATCTCTGTGCCAGTAACAGCAGCTTCGAAGGCCCTGCGTGTTTCATGAACTGGGATGGGGCACATGAAACCAACCAAATTCACTGTAATGACGGAATCATCCGACATTGCAACACCTAAGGGCCAACTATCTGTGGACTCAGAGCCAAGCCGTTGAATTCTCTAGCCTTGATTACATCCATGACATATGCGACCTTATCGACGTGAATCTCAACATCACTCTCTTCTTCATTCTGGAGTATCTCTCCTATTGCAATGTCAGGAACTCTGGCCTGTTGGATTATCCAGTCTGCTAGCTCTCTCTTGCTAGAATTTGAATTACCGACCGACACTCTGACCTTGACCATCCCGAACACATCAGAAACCTCGTCCCAATCCTCTCTCCTACCAATCGGATCTCGACCCATTCCTTCAGGTAGCTCGGGCGCATCAGTGAATTCAATAGATAGATTCCATGTGGAAGAGATTTTCCCGATTTGAGTAACTTCTTCACGGGTTACGAAACTCCATGCAACACCTTTCCTACCCATTCTTCCAGTACGTCCGATACGGTGAACATAGGTCTCGGAATCATCAGGCAAGTCGTAGTTGACGACATGATTAATGCCATCTACATCAAGACCTCTGGCAGCGACATCAGTAGCCACTAATATCTCCTCTTGACCTTGCTTGAATGAATCAATAATCTTCTCCCTCTTGTTTTGAGATAGGTCACCATGAAGCCCAGTAGCCCGGATTCTGAACTTACCCAACCTCTCAGTCAGAATCTCCACCATTCTCTTGGTATTGGTGAAGATTAACATCTGATCACCTTCATCCATATTGCTGATTATCCTTCCAAGTGCCCAGAGCTTGTTCATTCTACCTACATGAATTGCAAACTGATCGATTTCTGGAATTTCTACCTCCATATCATCGCTCATAATGTGGATTGGGTCAGTCAGGAACTCCTCAGCAGCATCAAGTACCTCTTCGGGGAAGGTTGCACTGAACAAAAGCGTCTGCTTGCGCGACGTGGATTTCTCAAGAATCCACAATACATCTGGGAAGAAACCCATGTCAAGCATCCTGTCGGCTTCATCTAGGCAGAAAATTGAGATCATCTCTAAGTTCAAATGACCTCGCTTAGTCATATCAATAACTCTTCCAGGAGTTCCTACAACTATGTCGCACCCCTTACCCAGCTTCTTTGCCTGCTTCTCCAAATCAGTGCCACCGTAAACGGTCTGAATGGAAAGTCCCTTGTCGCCTTGTAATAATTCCATCTCTTCGGCGACCTGTACTGCTAACTCTCTAGTAGGGCACAGAACAATTGCTTGAGGGTGGCCAGCCGGCTCACAGGACTCGAGAATGGGTATACCGAATGCACCAGTCTTGCCAGAACCAGTCCTGGCCTGGCCGACTATATCCAATCCTTCTCTCGCTGGAGGAATGGAGTCTCTTTGGATCTCAGTAGGACTATCCCATCCGCAAGAAGAGACACCTTTTGCAATTGAGGCCTCTAGGTCCCAAGATGCAAATCCAGATTTCGATGAAGCCATCTTATCGCCTCAGAAGGTCTCCCTCTGCAGTTCGCCCATCCATTATTTGCGGCAGTTCTCCTTGGTAAGGAATTGGTCCTTTCTCGAATTGCTGTGATTGAAATGACCCTTATCTGCGGAAGCGAATTGCCCTTTCTGTCTCTTGTGGAACTTCTGTAGAACATGCTGGCGCATGTATTGCCTGAATCTGATTGCTTTACTGCGATTGATACCCTTGGGTGTTACGCCCTCCCAGAGCCTCTCAAATCGCTCCAGCTTATCGTCGAACTCATCGCTCATGCTAATCCTCGCTGTGCGGCCGACCCGACTTCTGTTTATCATGTTCACGCCTA
>CAYYAH010000038.1:0-10310 GCA_964470075.1 uncultured Candidatus Poseidoniales archaeon | reverse complement strand
CGTCCCAGCCGAAGTTTCTCCAGAACCACCACCAGTCGTTGGCTGGCTCTGCGAGTACCATTACATCCTGTGAAGCATACACATGCGCCCATGAGGAAGTGATGTGATCAAGTTGCATTTCCGACTCCTCCCCAAGTAATTCGATTGTCATAATCGTGCTAAAGCCACGGCCTGCACTGTCAGCGCTAGCCGAGAACTCGCCACAGTTTTCAGAAGTTGTAGGATGTTGGAAGAGTCCTTCTTCGCCTACCTCATACAGGTGAGGTGCAAAGTCGTCTAGAGTCAGGTCGTCGATTATCGCCTGGTTTGCAGCTATGGTATCCTCCATACTCTGGTTCCAGATGCTCATCCTCTCCTCATCTGTATCTGCTCCCCAGTAGGATTCTGGAAGGTAGACCCAGGTTCTGAGTCCATCGATGTGAGTCCATAGGTGAGTGACCGAGCGCATTGTACCATCGACTAGTCTTGCGGTGTGGTAGTTGCCCTCAATGTACAGTTCGCGCTCGACCTCAGGTGAACTCCTGTCTGTGATGTCGACGACAGTGTACTTCACCAAGTTTTGAACACGGGTGTAGGTGTAGGAATACTTGTCCTCTCCGGGGTAACTGACTGTAATCTCTTCTGACATAAGTTCCCTGAGAGGATCATCGTGAGGTAGGCTCCAGTAGTAGACAGATGATGCAACGACCAGCCTGTCGCCCTCGAGCATCATCTGGATAGGATAACCCTGGATGCTAAGGTTGGACTCAAGTGTGAGTTCACCAAACTCTGGCACACCCATGATTACCAGAAGGTTGCCATTCAGCATGTAGATGTGATATCCGTCAGTCTTCAGGAAGTCAGCCTCATCTACGCCTTCTTCCTGGTTGTTGGTTCCTGAATACTCGCCCTCACGGCTGGAATCACTATCGGCAGATCCGCCGGAATTGGCCCCAGAATCATCTGCTGCAGACTCAGGTGCTCCATCCATCATTGCTACGTCTTCCTCGAACATGACTCCGCCACCGCGCCAAACAGGGCCAGCCCAATGCCAGTATGATTGCTGGTCAAGTGAGACCATCATCTCATTGTATATCGACTCCTGCAAATCTGCTAGAAGAAGGTCGCATTGGCCGTAAGTCTCCAGCACGGGTGTAGATCTCTCTCGCTCTGGTAGGTCGAGATGAGGATACTCGCTATCGAGCCAGTCTAAGACTGAGTCGATAACCTCATCCTCGACATCTACTATGTCCTCTACTGCGCCAAGACATCCTGAGCTTAGCATCATCATTATTGCAACAATTGCAGCCTTTGGGCTTGCGTTCATGTTGATTGGCAACTGCTTGGGGAATATCAAGCGGTTGGTTCAATGATTTGACACAAGACTACTCAATGAGTAACTGAAGGGGCTTATTGAGCGGCCTCGGGGCTGGAATCGGATTTTCTGAATCCTCCTCCTCTAGGGTCAGGGCGCTCGTCGTTGCAACGTCTCCTTCTTCGTCGAAACCGGAGACGAGGGCTTGCGTACCGCTCATGAAAATCAGGGCGGCGATGTGTAGGTCCAAGTTTCGGTCCATGGAACCCCTATCATCGTCATCTGGATGATAAGTGGCTTGTGTTCTTGAGTCACTGTTGCATCATAGAGAATTCTGGTCGTCGAACTCTTCGTCCAACTCGCGAGGATCGAACCCGGACCAAGACTCAATCATATCGAGGTCTTTCGCTATCTGTCTTCTTCTGGTCCCGACATACGCGATTCCCGCCATAATCGCTAGAGTCATTACTACAATCAGGAATGGTAGACCGTTGCCTAGCATCCAGTCGAGCATGTTTGTTTCCTCTGGTGTCTCAATCTGTACTATCTCTACTAGCCCCGGACTGACTGTGTCTCCGTCCAATGCCCATACCTCGACTCTGGCAGTCGAGCCTGAAAGTGTCCAGATTGACAGGTATGTCCAGATGCCGTCATTTGCGAACTGATCACCCTCTGCGCCGTCATCCCGGAACTCGAGAGACTGAGAAACTCCGGACGAGCGTAACTCACCCCTGACAGAATTGGTGGTTCCATCTGGATCGACCAGTCTTACTGTAATCAGCACTGGGGTGGGGTCTTCGTTCTCGAAAACCAATGGATTGACATCTAACTCGTACAGTTGGGGTGAGCTGGAGCCGATTGTGAGGTTAATCGACATCGATGAAGATGCACCTCTCGAGTCTTTGACGAGGAGATCAACTCGTACAGGCCCGGGTGGGAATGTAGCTGAGTACACCTGTTTGTCACTTAGAAGGGTTCCATCTGAAATGCTCCACTGGTAGAGGACAATATCGTCATCGTAGTCATAGGAGTCTGAAGCATCGAGGACTACTGGCTCTCCGGGAGGAATGTACTGTCCCTCAGTGAGTCCGGCTATGCCGGCGACTGGTCCGGTCTCAAGAACCGTAAGCACCTGAGAATGGACTCGTTGCATACCAGTGGAGTCAGTCAGTTCGAATCGAAGAGTGTGGACTCCTGCGGGGAGGTAGTCGTTGTACCAATAATCGGTGGTCTTGTCTTCGAGAATCGGTTCTAACATTATGTCAGAATAGACGCTGACCGTGAAATCATCACCGTCAGGATCGAACGATTGTCGGAAGTCGAAGAGTACTGGCAGGTTCGAGTAGACCTCTATATCGGGCATAGGAGAGGTTAGGACTAGGACGGGGGCGGCTTCGTCAACCCTGACCATGATCTGGTAGGAATCGCTAGCCCCGGAGCCATCCTCGACAGTCAGAGTGACTTGGTGGACGCCTTCAGGGAGTCTCGTCTCTAGAGTCCATCCGCTGCCCATCGGCTCGCTGAGTTTGTCGCTCTCCCACAATACGCTGACTAGGTCGGTGCTATGGATAGTAAACGGATTGCAGACCAGACCACTGCCATTGTTAGGTAGGTCAATGCAGGCAGCGTCCCAATCTCCCGAACCAGTAGCATCGAACAGAAGTAATTCTCCCGAATCGGTCAGAATTCCATCAGAGGGGCTTGCGATGATTGCGACGGGTGGAGAATTAGTAACTATCAGTTCCTCACTAGTGGTGCTCCACATACCAGCGTGATTTGCCAAATCATCACTCGTATGCATAGTAATCAGATGGTTTCCCTTCGACAGAGTCCCCTCCCAGATTATCTCAGAGTCCGGGGTTACCCCCGAAGCTAGGAGTCCATCCCTATCGCTCCAGAATTCGAATCTGACAGCATCTCCTTCGGGATCGAAGGTGTTGGAGCCATCCAGTCGAATTGTGTCAGAGGACTTGTCTCCTGTCCGGATAACCTCCATGCTGGCCACAGGAATCTCATTGAACAGTTCTACATTGAAAGTCCAAGAGACGGGGGTGTTGACTCCATCCGAGGCATAGACGGTAACTGAGAACTGATTGGGAGCTCCGGGGAATGAGGTGATGATGATCTCTGGACACTCGGGATCTCCTGCAGGAGGCTGTCCAGACCCACCTCCATATGAGGTCTCAACCCAGCAGGACAGTTCGTCTCCTTCTGGGTCGTAGGTGTTTGCTAAGTGAATTGTGACGTTTGCAGTGATTCCCAAATAGAGTGTGCCCCATGAGGAGATTGTCGGTGTAGTTCCTACTGATAGAACAGGAGGGAGATTGACCAACTCAATCTCTCTGGTTTCCTGCACACAATGGCTGTCAGTATCGCAAACCTCTAGGGTAATCTGGTGCGTTCCATCCGACAGACAGGTCGAAGGGCCGGAATTGGCTTCGAAGACTGATCCGTTTCCACTGATCGGGCCACATGCACTCGATAGGTCGCCATCGATATTACTGGTCCAAGAGTATGACAGGTCGTCGAGATCTAAGTCCCATGAGTTTGAGGCATTGAATGAGACTGCGCTTCCACTTGCGAAGATATCCTCATCGAGAGGCGAATCCCATAGAATGAATGGCGGCTGGTTCTGCAACTCGAGGCGGCAGTAGATTGAGAGGTCAGAACTTAGTTCGAAGGAGGCGGAGTCATTGTGCACTCCATCGTAATCACAGCCGGTGTAAACCATGTTGGTGTCTGACCATCCTTGCATCGGAGTCCAGCGCTCTCCGATGAATGGCCCATACATCTCAATCCCTGAGTAAGGAAGGGTGGCAGTGTGCTCCGATTCATACAGATCGAATGTCATGTTGACTTCAGCGTGTGGGATATGTAGCAGATTCTGATTGACCACATGCACCTCGACCAGCCACATCACATCAGCGATGTTGTCAGAACCGATGAATGAGGGTGTTCCAAAATCAGAGGATGATATCCATCTCAGGTGGCTGTTGCCTAACATTTCGAAGGTGTCGGATGACCCCGAAGAGAACCATGAGTTGGTGAAGTTGGCGAAGCTGTCTAACATAGAGGCTGGCGAACTTGGGTCGCAGTCAAGAGCAACATTGTCAGAAAACAACTCGACATGGTCAACCAAATCAAGGCAGGAAGCCGAGTTGCCGGTGATGAAGCTGTTCCCAAGGTAGGAACTGATCTGTCCTTCAGCGTCCCAGAGCATGCCACCATTATCCCCACTAAGATCAACGCCAATGACAATTCCATCGACCTCATCGAGTTCGATTGCATGGGTAGTAGAGTTGATGACAACTCTCAGATCATCGATGATTACTGTCCCATGATGGTTCATTCCAGTATTATCGATATCGAGAGCGGGGCCGTTTACAGGATCTCTGATTTCTGTAGAAAGTAGTTGCATATCGACGCTGTCTCGTACTACTATACCGTGCTGGTCCTGAATAGTTGTACACTCGAAGCAGGAGACATTCTTGCCTCCACTCATCACGTCATTCGACTCTTCGAAATAAATTCCAGCACCCAGTTCTGGCAGAGTGGTTCCAAGTCCGTTCTGATATGTAGAAACGTATGCCAGTTCGACATTGCTCGAATCTCTGACCGAGACTCCGTGTCCGGCGTTACCGATACTCAAAACACCTGAGAGATCAGGATGGAACTCGCGCAGGTCGACTCCGTTGGCACCATTGTCTGAGATTACCCAGTCGGCACCCTGAGCTCCACCTTTCCAAAGCAGAACACCCGGGCCAGTGGAGTTGCTCACCACGAGGTCATTGATTGTGGGAGCCCAGTTAGCACTACGCATGAACATCCCTGCTCTGTCGTTAATGGGTGCACTAGGGCTCGTCCTCCCATTACGGTGGAGTTCGATGCCGTTGAGAATGGTCGAGGGGCCAATCATGTAGGCCTTGAAGCCGACTGCAGCATTGTCTTCGATGAGAGCGTCGGTGACCCTAACTCCGCTTGTATTCACCTCAAAGGCAGCGTATCCAAGACCTGGAGTCTTTGCTCCCGGACCTCCGGTGCCTCTCAACTCCAAGTCTGTGAAGATAGCATTATGAGGCACGTTGGAGAACTGACTATGGTTGTACTGCTCAACCATTACTCCACGGTATTGGCTGTCCTCGACAGTGAGTCCTACGAAGTTAGGTCGTGTGGTCCAACCAGATGTAATATGTCGAACGTAGATACCGTTGTCACAACGAGTCACGGTGGAATCGGAAATCAGAGGGATTGAGTCTTCCACCCAGATGCCAGCAGCTATGGCTAGGGTCGAACCAGTGATGTTGGAAATTTCAAGATTGGAAATCAGGCCACCTGAGTTGCCCCAGTAGTTCACACCTCTGGTGATTAGTCCATCCGCGGTTACGCCGTCTACTATTGGAGCTGAATACGCCCCAACTGAGAGTCCTATCCCATATCTCCACGAAGTTGAGATTCCATGCAGGTCCTGTCCTCCTCCGTCAATCACTAGATCATTGATACGTGGTGAAGCGCCATCAAACAAGTCGACAGCGACCCTGTCGGCATTGATTACTTTGAGATTATTGAGAGTGGGGTTACTGTCGTAGATTGTAATGCCCCACTCAGCGTCGGTTATCGTGAGATTCTCAATCTTCGAGCCCAAACCGCTGCTGCTGGAGTTGAAGACAATACCATCGTGATTACCAAGTATTGATTCAAGCAGTACGGGGTCCGTGGAAGTCCCCTGGACCGTAATTCTACCTGCAACGAGAATCGTCTGGTCATCACCTAGTTGAATGGTAGTACCTGACTGAACAACCAAGACCTCGCCACTCTCTACTGTGTATCCATTTTGCAGAGTAACCGTCCCAGACCAGACAGTCGTGGAACGTGCTCCGGGTCCAGATGTTGCAACCGCCATAGGTGCATAAGATGTAAGCAGCAGGACGACTATTGCGATGACGGCCATTCGGCCGTCCTGTCGTCCATGCATGGCTTCCGGCTCGCTCTCTGACTGTTATCCCTTGCGGGCCGGTGAGTGGCGAGGTAGTATCGCACAGCAGAGGTCATAAACACCAACCGAGCGGGACGCTTCGGAGATTCAATGAGTACAGCATTCGTACTAATCAGAGCAGAACCTGGTTGCGAGCGCGAGGTCTACTTGTCACTGCTGGAAATCGATAGTATCACAGAAACCCACGTTGCTTACGGAGAGTACGATATCATCGCAAGAATCGACTTCGATGATGAGCAGGAGATGGCACAGACTCTCATCGGGCAGATGAGGTCATTGCCTGGCATTATCAAGACTGAGACTCTAATCGCAGTGGAGGTCTGAGGATGGCTGTCGGATTCGTACTAATCACTACCGAGACCGGTTGTGAGGTGTCCGTGAGAGAGGCCGTTAGTGGGATTGATGGAGTGGTTGGACAGTGGATCGTCTTCGGTCCGCATGACCTGTTTGTTAAGGTCGAAGCGGATGATGAATCCGAGTTGACTCGGTGCATCGTGAAGGGGATCAGAGAGATTCCTGGAATCATTGAGACTAGGACTCTGATTGGGGCCGAGATCTAAATCTCACGCGCAATCATTGAAATCAGTTCGTTGGCTGCTGAACTACACTCGGCCATTCTGAATCTACTCACAGCCTCGTTCCAATGCGAGAGACGGTTATTTGGCTCCAATACGCCCCTCCAGTACCATCTCAAAGCGCTCAGCCTACGCTGCATCGGCAAGTCATCACGCAGCCTGAAATCAATGATTGAAGAGTGTGCCTCAACCAACCAATTCGGATGTTTTTCCATGGACTCAAGCGTAGCTTGGATTAGTCTAATCCTATAGATTCCCTCACAGGATTCTATCGCTCGACGAGCGGCATTAATTGCCTCGGGAGGAATGTTTCCGTCAGTTAGAGATGAGAGTCTTGACCTGAGATCTAGAAGTGCGATTGCGTTGTTGTCTTCGCCAATGCTGGATTCAATCGAAGTACGGGCCCTTGCAGCTTCGGATAGGTCGCCAGAATCTAATGCGATACTGTGTCTAACCAGTTCTATAGACAGGTTTCCAGCTGCTCTATTAGATTCTGTAAGTCCAGTGAGATCAATTGAGTCTGCTAGGGCGATAAGTTCAGCCACCAGTGATTGTGGGATTTTTCCAGGTAGTCGGTCGTCATGTAGTCTGACAAGTGCCGATATGGATGCCTTCGCACAATCATCGGGAGTCAACTCTGACATCGCACTCAATTCTAGTTCTAATGCAGACTCCGTATCACCCCTCATCCGAGCTACTCGTGCAAGTCTCATCTTCCTAGACGCCCCCGGTCGGAGATCGGAAATGTGATTCTCTGCGATTGAAACCTCACCCCTTTCGAGAGCGAGGTCTGCGGCCGCTTCTCTGAGTGGCTCGGAATCACTGATTTCGACTGCCTGTTCCAATACCACAGCAGCGGCCGCGCTATCCTCGTCTGCGATATCACCAATGTTCTCTCTCATCCAAACCTCATCCATCTCTTCTGCGTTAATCATGTGATGGCTCTGGATTCTACGAGCCCTTGCTCCCTGTCTAGTAGACCACAGGCTTGCAGCCTTGGAATGCATCGACTTGGCCTCGTCAGAAGACCATGAGCCTCGTCTAACGTTTCTGATTAGGTGATGCGGTTCGGCAATTGTTCCCAGCCACCTTAGAATTGCAGCCTCATCAAGTTCCAAGCTGCCCGACTCGTCAAACAACTCCTCAATTGCCAGAGGAGTAGGAGATAGGCAGAGCTCATCGAGTGTAGTTATCCCCTCCTCACTCAACCTGCGCATCACAGTTGACTCGACGAACTCCTGTACTGCCTCGACTCTCTCAGGAAGTGTCTCACCAGGAGACCAAAGGTGTAGCGCAAGGGGATGTCCTGCTAATTTCTCCGCCACGCTTACGGCCTCTTTCTTATCCAAATCACTGGGTAGAATTTCGATTGCATATTCGGGCTGCAACCCGTCTAATTTGATCTCTGAGAGTCCTTCGGGCACTCCGAATGGACTGGGCGACCTTACTACGACAAGGATGGGTGAATCGCTTGAAGAGGCGTGGCCAATCAGTTCGGCAACGCCATCCGAGTGACGTTGGTGCAACTCTTGGGCCTCGTCAATTATGAGTAGTGTCCTCTGTGCTGCTGCAGACATGATGATTGCAGAAGAATCGCTCAGAGATTGGCTCAACCACATTTCGCCAATTGCAGATGCGTCCGAGTCGACTGAACATGAAGCCCAGCGGACGGTCCAGCCACTGTTTATGACACGCTCAGCAATGTCTCTCGCCAAGCTGGATTTGCCCACTCCGGGAAGACCGCTGAGCAGTACGCTAGATCCATCAGTGAGTGTCGCTGCGATCTTTTTGGACTCCTCGGCCCTACCATGCAGAACCGACTTATCGGGTAAGGGCCCGTAGCTCCTGCCTCTTCTGGTTGCATATTCAGGTTCGTTCTCTGATAGAGCCTGTCTCCCTGCATCAGTGATGTTAACGACCGTGCGACGGCGGGAGCCCCCGCCAATTACGTGTGCCGTGCGGGTAGTAATCAGGCCCTCTTCCTCCATCGATGTAAGTGGGATGTGCAGAGCCGATCTGACCACTCCTAGTGATTCGGCGAGCCCAGGGAGTGAGAGTTCTCTGGGTACGTCCCAAGCCTCTTGCATCTCATCGCCAAACTGGGCGAGTCGGGCGAGGATGCGGCGCTGAGCCTCTGGAATCACGGTATGCGAGCGAAGGCACGGGTTCATGGGCGTTCACCTGCGGCGCATCAACGACATGGCACTCAAACAGGACAGTCTAGAGATGCCTCGTAAGTCCGGAGTCTATCTGTTCCGGCGCTCTGATGATAGAGTCATGTATGTAGGCAAGGCGACTGATCTACGCTCTCGTGTTAGGTCTTACTTTGCTACCAATCCTGACCGCGATATGATTCCACTTCTGGTCAGAGATTCAGATAGAATAGACTTCATCGTCACAAAGAGTCCCAGCGATGCTTTGATTCTCGAACGACAACTCATCAGAGAGCACAAGCCTCGCTACAACTCTATGTTGAAAGATGACAAATCATACCCGTTCATCGCTTTGACGGGACACAAATATCCTCGAATCATATACACTCGACATCCGCCCGAGGGATCTCGTAGTTGGGGGCCATTTTCCGATGCAAGAGCGGCCAAGAAGGTGATTCAACTACTGCGCAGGCAGTTCGGAATCAGAGATTGTCCTGAGTTATTGCCTCAGGGGTGCCTAGCCATGCATATTGGCCTGTGCCAAGCACCTTGCATCGAGCCATCTGGATATACTGAACAGGTTGCTGCTGCAATGAGCGTGCTAGACGGGGACGCGGCGAAACTGATTGAATCACTACAGAGCGAGATGGATGCGGCTTCGAGTGGGCTCGATTACGAGAGAGCCGCTACAGCGAGAGACCTGATTGGATCTGTCCAGAGTACAATCTCCCAGCAGGTAGTGCACAGCAGATTCTACCAAGACTGCGATGCGATAGGTTTCGCATCCAGAGGAGATACCGGAGTAGTCGTGATTCTTAACGCCAAGGAAGGTATAGTCCAGGGTCAGCTCGAGTATCCTCTGCTGCATCGCGGAGACGTCTCCGACTCGGTTTCCTGTGTGTTGGCAGAGCACTACTCGAACACCAAGCCTCCTCGCAGGATTCTGGTGCCCTCGCCTGTAGGAGAATCTCTCAGTTCTTGGCTGGCCGAGCGTCGTGAGGGGGCCGTCGAAGTGCGAGTCCCTAAGCGAGGAGAGTTGGCTAGACTACGGAGAATGGCTGATCAGAACGCCGAGGCCCAGGTCATAAGATATCACAAGAGTCGTTCAGGCAGTCTCGAACAAGTAGCGGCCAACGATGCTGCGAAACTGCTGGGGTTCGACTCACTGGACCACGTAGTATGCTTCGATATGGCCCAGTTGCAGGGTGACGAGCGAGTCGGGGCATCCGTAGTTCTGCGTAATGGTAGACCCTCGAAGGAGGAGTATCGGACATATCGAGTTAGAGGTGATGCGG
>CAYYAH010000037.1:0-10542 GCA_964470075.1 uncultured Candidatus Poseidoniales archaeon | reverse complement strand
TTCTGTCAGTGATTCTGACTCTAAAGCTGTCTCCGCGCATGATGTAATTCACCCCGGGGTGGACATCCGGCCCTCTGAGAATCATCTGACGTAGCTGCTCTCTGTTTCGGCCAGTAACACGTATAGGAACGGTGAGCTCCTTTGCAGTCTTCTCAGGTACACCGACCTCATTGATGCCGAGGTTCGGATCTGGACTGATGACGGTTCTGGCACAGAAGTTAACACGTTTTCCAGAAAGGTTGCTTCGGAAGCGCCCTTCCTTACCCTTCAAGCGCTGTGCGAGTGTTTTCAATGGGCGACCGGAGCGATGTCTTGCAGGTGGAATCCCACTGGTCTGGTTGTCAAAGTAAGTTGTACAATGATATTGCAGAAGTTCCCATAGATCCTCGACGATTAGTTGGGGGGCTCCCGCATCACGATTCTCACGCAGGCGTTGGTTGATTCGAAGTACATCCACCAACTTGTGAGTAAGGTCGTCCTCAGAGCGGTCTCCGCTGTCCAGAGTAATAGAAGGACGAACTGTAATCGGAGGCACTGGAAGGACCTTCATGATGGTCCACTCTGGGCGGCTGGAATCCTTGTCCATACCTAGGAAGATTAAGTGCTCGTCTGGAATTCTCTCAAGCCATTCTCTGATATCTCGGGCATTGAGCTTATGCTCTCCCTTGTCCGCCTTCTTCTCCTTGAAGGTCGAGGGTTTGTCAAGTACAATCTTGCCCTGCTCTGATCCGCAGTGCATGCAAATTGTTCTCTTCTTGCTGGAGCACTCCTTCTCAATCTCCTTGATAATGGTCTTGAATTCCCTGGATCCTACGCCGTGCTTAATCATGATGTCGTGCACACGGTCTCTGTAGTAGTCCTGCTCAGACTTCTCGGGGTCGAGAGGATGAGTCTCTAGGGAACTGTGTAGAAGCACACTGCTACAGGTGTTGCAAGTAGACTTCAATGCCGTTTTGATGAGGTTAGTGAAGCCAATGTGAACGACGGGCAACTCTAGAGCAATGTGTCCGAAGTGACTTGGACACTCATCGTGCTTGTTACCACAGGTCTCACAGCGGATTCCAGGGTCGATTACCCCCATCTTCGGATCCATCAGGCCCTGCTTGAATGCATGGCCATCGTCCTTGTAAGTGTCAGCGGTCTTAATCTCCACTGATGACATCTTACGAATCTCATTAGGGTCCATCAGACCGAACTTAATCGACTCGATCCTCTTTGGGATCTTTGCTGCATCACGGGCACTCATCTTCGATCCTCCAACTCCAATCGCATAGCCACTCCGAGACTCTTCATCTCATCGAGTAGTAACTTGAATGCGTACGAAGTCTGAACCTTGTGAACGTCTGACCTCTCGCCGCAGTTGGGACACACTGTGGTCCTTCGCTTCCAATCGTAGTAGGCTATGTGGCCGCAACCTGATGTATTGCATACCATCATCTCCCAGCCGTCGGACTCATCCAACAGTCTGTCCTTGATTACCATTGAAGCTCCATGGGAGATTAGGCAGTCCCTCTCCATCTCGCCGAATCTCAAACCACCCTGTCGAGCCCTTCCCTCAGTGGGTTGGCGAGTCAAGATCTGTACCCTTCCGCGGCTACGAGCGTGTAGCTTGCTGCTCACTAGGTGATGCAGTCTCTGGTAGTAGATTACACCGCAGAAGACATCAGCGGTGTATGCCTCTCCGGTCTCTCCGTTAACCATTGACTCTCGGCCAGTATGATTGAATCCATTTCTTAGGAGTCCGGACCTCAGAGAATCTTCCTTCTCACCTGTGAAAGCGGTTCCATCGATCTTTCTGCCTTCCATCGAGCCGACCTTTCCTCCAATCATTTCGAGGACGTGTGCGACTGTCATTCGAGATGGAATCGCGTGAGGGTTGATGAGCAAGTCAGGTATTACACCGTCTTCCGTGAAAGGCATGTCCTCTTCATCGACAAGGCGTCCGATTACACCCTTCTGGCCGTGGCGGCTCGCGAACTTGTCACCCAACTCTGGAATCTTGTTGGTCCTCAGAGTGATACGCACTAGGCGGCCCGAATCGAGTGACTCGGTCACGAATACATTGTCGACCCAGCCCTCCTCGCCGTGCCTGATTAGCATTGAGGACTCTCGGCGCTCTTGTGCCTGCAGGAATGCTCCATGGGCCTCTTCGAGGAATCTTGGAGGGCTTGTTTTTCCTACCAACACCGAATTGTCCGACTTATCTAGAGTAGACAGGAACTCCTCAGGAATCGGTAGTCCGTCTCTCTCAAGGTGAGCGTAACTGTCGAAGGACTTCAGGCCCTTGACTTCGTCAAGGCCAGTTCCGGGAACCTCGATGCGCTCTTCCTGTCCACCGGGGAACCTCTTGTTCTCAGCGTTGTAGGTTCGGATGAAGGCTGATCGTCCTAGGGCGCGCTCTACAGATGCGCGATTCATGATAACTGCGTCTTGCATATTGTAGCCGTGCTGGCTCATGATAGCGACGACGAAGTTCTGTCCTCCTGGTCTTGAGTTGAAGTTAGTCGAATCCATTGCACGGGTCCCCACAATCGATTGCTGTGGGTAATGCATTATGTGAGCCCTAGTATCTGGGCGTAGACGGAAGTTGGCACTTGGTAGGCCAAGGCTCTGCTTAACCATTGCAGTACCGCCGGTAACTCTTGGTGTCGAGTTGTGCTCAGGGTAAGGAACGAGAGATGCACAAACTCCGAGAATCAACTGTGGGTCTATCTCTACGTGCGTGTAGACGAGTACTGTGTGGTTCTTCTTCTCCTTCTTCTTGAGAGCATCGACGTCTTCTTGGTGATAGTTCAGAGGTAAGCTGAACTCCTCGACAACAGTTGTGCCGTTGGAAAGTTGTACTTCTGCACTCAACTTCGCCTCTGAGATTTCCTCCTCCCCTAGGTTTAGCCAATCGACCTTTGCGGGGTTGATTGGCCTACCATGTTCAGGAGACATTAGTGGCAGATCGAACGGACGAGGTGCGACAAGCAAGTCCTCTTCTTCTTCGGCATCTACCCACTCGACGACGCCGGAGGATACTAAATCTGCAAACGTCAAATCGCCTGAGCGTAGGCCCTCGAGGTGGAGTTTGTTGAGATTCAGGCTACCGTGCTCGATAACAAGTAGTGGTCTGAGTACTCTACCTCTGTCCGTATTGATGAAAACATCCCTGTTGGCAGTGTCGTGCCTGATACTGACTTCAGGTCTGAGTCTGCCAGAGCGTCTGCTTCTCTTGATTCTCTCAACGAGTTTGATTGGCCTCTTGTGCAATCCAAAGATATCTCCGTTGACGTGAATTCTTGAGCCATCGGCCCACTGCTCTGGAGATGAGTCTACTCCTGCTTCCTTAAGCAATTCCTTCACATCATCTTCGGGAACTTCTTCAGAGACGTCAATCATCTGTGATGCGTTCTTCACTAGACCGCAGTTCTGCCCTTCAGGAGTCTCGTTAGGACAAAGTCTGCCCCATTGAGTGGGATGCAAATCTCGAGCCTCAAAGTGAGGTTGACTACGAACTAACGGACTGGTAACCCTTCGCATGTGGGAAAGAGCCGCAATGTACGTAGTTCTGTCTAGTAGTTGGCTAACTCCAGATCGGCCTCCGACCCAGTTTCCAGTTGCCAGAGCATGCATAATCTTGGAGGTCAGAACATCTGGCCTCAGGCATGAATTGATTTTCAACTCGCGCTTGCGGTTGTGGTGCCTCTCCAATTGGTACTTCAGGTCTCTAGCGAGTTGCTGCAGGCTGACTCTGAACAAATCCTCCATTAGGTCGCCAGCTAATCTGACTCGCTTGTTGGCGTAGTGATCTTTGTCGTTGGGGTCACGGTCTGAGATTGCCATCTCAAGAACTTGTCTGACGATTCTTCCGAGGAAAATCGACTTCTTCTGACGGTGTTCGTCTGAGTCGCCCAAGTGAGGTAGTAACTCCTTATCCAGTAGATTCTGAATACGGGTCTCTCTGTACTCCTTCTGCTGACCAGCAGCGAACTTCTTCTCCAGCCATAGGATTGCTTCCTCTTCAGTTTCGACGCCGTACTCTTCGTTGTCCTTGACGTCGTTCAGATTAGCTACTGTGTACTTCATCGCCTCTACAGGACCGGCAATTGATGCGAATATCTCACGATCGTTACTCATTCCAAGAGCGCGCATTAGTAGAACAACTGGAATGGCGGTTGTTCCAGCGCTAGGAATCTTGACCATTAGCATCCCATCACGGCGCTTTTCGATGTTGATTGGCTTGCGAACACCATCTCGCTGCGAGAAAATTTTCGCTACCTCTGTTTCATGGGCATACTTCTTGTTTTTCTCGACGGTGACTCGGTTAGGAGCTAGGTCTTCCATCGAGATCAAAACTCTCTCAGTTCCGTTGATGATGAAGTATCCACCGGGGTCAAGGGGGTCTTCGCCGGCCTTTCGCAAAAGTTGGGTCAAATGCTCTGCATCTTCTGCGGATGTCTGCGGAGAGAGTTTCCTGTTCTCGTCAATGTGGTCGGCATGCAGGTTACACCTAGCAGAGCGAACCATGATTGGCAGGTTACCAATGTGAACTCCTTCCTCTTCGATGTATCCAAGACCACCATCTGGACTTGCTGAAGGGATGTCATCGCGGTAGATTCGGAAGTCCATGTAGACGGGAGAGAAGTAGGTCAACTTCCTGATTCTACACTCAAGAGGAGTTGCAGGGTGCTCAGCACCGTTCGCCTCTCTGATAGTTGGCCTGCCGAGTCGGATACCCTTGAGTCTGACAATAATCTCCTTATCCAGGACGTCGAGCTTGATGCAGCCACCAGCACCCTCTCCTCCCGGGAGATCCTCCACAAGTTCATCGGTACCGATACGGATGGTCCTGACTATCTTTTCCATCCTACTGAGTCTTCCGTCTCCGGAAGGGATACAATCATTGTAAGACATCAACTGGTGATTAACTAGGCTTCTCTGTTTGAAATAACTCTCAACTATCTCCTTCATCTTCTCACCTCATGCACTCTCTACGATTAGTCTGAATGCAGTACTAGAGCCGGCTGAACGGCTGTACCTGACAATCCTGACAACCCTGTTTGTTAACCAGCCAGCAGGAAGTTCATCATCATCCGTCTCAACTGATTCCTTGATTGCTTGAATAGCCGGATCTGTAATCAGTATCTTTGGCAGTAACTCCTTGGCCAGTCTCTTGGATCCATCAGCATTGTTCACCATCATATCCCAAGGCGCTAGGGATGATTCCTCCTCCTCGACGGGCACCAACTCATGGTGTGGGACTAGGATGTGATTCAAGACATTGAATCTATCATCTCCTGTAGGAATATCAGAATCTAGAATCGCCTTCCTAGAGAGTGTGATTCTCCCCGTTCTGGTTCTCTTCCTAGAGTTGATTTGTTCCCTGATGACGGCCATCACATTCTCGAGATCTTGACTCTCCATCTCCAACTCGAGTTTCTTTGCGACTTGCTCGACTGTCATTCTCTTGATTGCGTCCATATTGGCATCGTCGGCTAGACGATGAGCATGGGGCTCAGAGATGCCCAGTTCCATCAGGCGCTTTTTCGTTGAACTTTTTACTGCCATATCGCGCCCCTCTAGGCCCAGAAAAACGTGGTCCTGAAGCCATATCAGGCGGGCCTGAGGGGATTCGAACCCCCGGCCACCGGGTTAAAAGCCCGGCGCTCTACCTGACTAAGCTACAGGCCCATGGCGTATGCTGGGCCCTCCTGCGACCATAGGTCGCTTCTAAAACCTTACCATTTGGCAAGAGCGACGCTACGCAGGGCAGCGATTCCCTCTAGAGGGGTAGAGGGATAGTGAAACCTTGTAGGCTCGCCCGAATAAAGGTTTTCAGATTCGGCTGATTTTGCGGGGCATGAGAGAGGGCGGGGACCCATCACAACTGGATTTATCTCGCTCTGCAAAACGAGTCTTATTCAGGATTGAAAGCAGCGGAGAGTGGGAGTTAATAGTACCTCAGACAGTATATCCTCCACGAGAAGATACTAAACTTCTAGCGCGGGCATTGAGTATGATTCAAGCGGATCCTGGGTTAGCCGTTGAAATTGGTTGTGGAAGTGGAGCGATTTCGATATTTCTTGCCTCACTAGGATGGAAAGTTGAGGCTTGCGATGTCAACCCAATGGCAGTATCTGCTGCCCGGGGCAATGCTCTTTCTGCTGGCCTGTCAGATATGATCTCAGTCAGTGAAGGAGGAGTAGGGGAGCATGGATGGGATCTGCCTAGAGAAGCTAGTTTGTTGGTATGGAACCTACCTTATCTAGATCCTGCATATGAGGGCGATAAATTAGAGCCCATCGAGGATGCTTCAATGCTCGACATTACCGGAGGATGGAGTGATATGCTACTCGGGAAGATCCCGGAATCCAATATCTCAGATGATTGTCTTGTAGTATTACTCCAGCGAACAGATCCACCGAGTCAAAGCAGATCCGATTCTTGGCTCAAAGCAGGTTGGGCCTGTAGGACTCTGCAGACTCTAAGAATAGGTGAAGAGAAATTGGAAGCTATCTGCTATTGGAAACCCGCAGGAGGAGTTGGTCCATCCGTCTTAGAAGAATGCGATTCGACGATGGATGAGGCGAAGGGATTGGATGCAGTCCTCTGGGGAAGAGTGCTGTCAATTAAACAGGGAACTGGCCGTGGGCGTAGAGGTTCGAAATGGGAGACCATAGAAGGAGGATTAGCATGCACATGGTCTATCCCTTATTCGGAATCTGATTCGCTGAATCTAGGTCTGTTGCAGACCACAATTGGTTCCGCCCTAAGTTCGGCTCTCGGGTGCTATTGTAAGTGGCCTAATGATCTAATCAATGAGAGTGGTGTAAAGCTAGGAGGGGTACTGGTTGAAAGTTCAACTTCTGAGTCTGTAGTTAGAGTAGGAGTTGGGATTAATCGTGAGTCGGCAGTGGTTGACGGAACTGAAGTTTCCGGCTGGTTAGACTGTTCTCCAGAAATGGAATTGATGGATATTTTTTCACTGATTGATGCTACACTGGCATCTCTTTTCGATTCGCATTCGAAAATCCCTGCGACCACAGAATCTGAATTAGTCGGGGTTTCTTGGAATGGGTTGGCGAATACTCTTTCTCAAGGAGTATTCATTCGAACTGATGATAATGAGTCTAGAGTAGTGGGCTTGGATGAGAGTGGCAGACTTGAGATAGAGGGTTCTGGGCAGGTCAGTATCACTGGCGAAGTCGGAAGCATCGACTGGGTTTTCCCTTCTAATTGAGCCCTAATCTCTCACGAACTAATCTAATCTTTCCAGATTTCGTGAGAGTTTGGATCGATTCGGATTCATTCAATCTACTGATGGTTTCATCGCAGTCCTCTAGGTGCGCTCTAATGATTACTAGGGTGCACAAATCATCGGACTTACAATCGAACATCTTCCAATTGAGTCCGGATAAATAATCTGAAATTATTTCCTGACAAGATTCCCTGGAGTCCGCTGCTGGAGTGATACGGAGACCTACCCAGCGCCTCTTCCCTCTAGCAGCCTTGCCCGGTCTGGCCATGGTTCTCCGAAAGGGTTGTCGTTAATCGTCTTGGTCAAAGACCACTGACTACGGCTACTAATCGAATCCGCCCTACCATCTCGTCACTCGCCCTAGCCCCCATAATCACCTGACAGTCTGGATCGAGTGACGAAACGAATGCTTCTGTCACTTCGTTCAGATGGGACAAAGTCATGTCAGGGCCTCCTTCGACTTGTATCATACACCCCTTGGCTCCTTCAACTCCTAAATCTGAGAGAGGTGAGTTTTTTGCCTCATGAACTACTCTGTCTGGCTTATCGGTAGTTCCGGTTCCCACAATCAGAGTAGCGTTTCCGGGCCGGTTGATTATTGTCCTGAGATCCATCAAATCCAAGTTGATTTTTCCTACCCTTGCTAGAGTGGTTACTAGCCCTTCAACAAGATCTTCGATCCATCCTGATCCTGACCTCCAGTCGGTACCTCTGTAGCGGGCCTGCCATGCGAGTCTTTCCATGCTTACTCTGATGCACAAGTTAGAGTTGGCCTGAACTGCTGGGAGAGATGATTCAGCTATGGAGTAGCGAAGTGGTTGCTCTGCAAAGGGTAAACCTACAATCGAAATCACCAAGCTATCTGACTCCCTAGCTAGCGATGCTAATTCAGAGGCGGCACCTGAGCCCATTCCTCCGCCTAAGCCCGCTAGAATAACTACCAACTCGGCCTTGTCCAAGAGTTGAGAAATTGACGAGTGGCCGTCCCTAATTCTGTGGGTAGCAAGAGCTGTTAGTGATGCAGTTCCTCTACCATCTCCGCCTGCATCAAGATGTAGACAATGCGCTGTGGCTGCTCCTGCAAAGGACTCCTCATCAGCGTCTATTAGGAGAAGGTCCGAGAGTTCTGGGCACTTGGAGTGAGCCTTCTCGGCCCATATGCAGCCAATACCGCCTACACCTGCGATTAGGATCGCGCCCTCGTCCATGACGGGCGGTTACAGAATGAGTCGTTAAATCTGCTCAGTCATAAGTCAGATAACGTGCGTATCTACGCCTCTCATCACGTGCCCAAGCATTGTCAGGCTCTATCTCAAGGACTCTTTCGTAATACTCGACTGCTTTCTCAAAGTCAGACAGGTATCTTCCGTTCATATGTCCGAGGTTATTCAGCACTGGGATACAGTTAGCATCCTCTTCGAGCATAGCTAGAAGAATGCCTTCCGCCTTGTCAATGTCTAGTATTTCCATGCTCTCTTCAGCCTCCTCGAGGCGGTTGAGTTGCTCCTGTGAGAGTTGGTAGGAATTCTTCCACTGGCGTTCTGACACGACTTGACGCCGAGAGTGGTGTGGTTTGAGTTTTCTCGATTGTGGTGAAATTGAAATCTGGATAGGCTTCCCTTCGGGAAGGATGGAAACTGGAACGTTAATATCCCTATTCTAGGTGGCTTGTAGCACTCCTAGAGGAATCGCCATGAGAAGCATCAGAGGAGACTACCGAAGGGGGCTCGTTCTAGGGGTTATTTTGGTACTTCTAGCAGGTGGCTCGCAGGCTTCTCACCTTGGCATTGGGGGCGACGCTAATGGTGACGGCGATGTTGCCATTGCAGGGTGCACCTGTCACAATGAAAACCCCGACAACTCGGTGACTGTGATTCTGGATGGGTTGCCTTATCGTTACGAGGCGGGTTCGCAATATTCGCTGGTCATCCAAATAGTAGGTGGCCCAGACATAGATGCATCTTCCAACACCGGCGGGTTCTCTATGATGGTCAGTGCCGGAACCCTCAGCGCATCTGAAGGATTTGAAAGTCAGGTGCAAAATTGGGAGGGTGATGAGACTAGGTTAACTCACACCAATTCTGGCTCTCAGACTGAGGATCGTAATTGGGGAATCATGTGGACGGCTCCCTCTTCGGGAGAGGGTCTTGTAACAATTTGGCTTGTTGGGAACTCGGTTAACGGGGATCAGATTCCCAGCCCCCTAGACAAGTGGAACAGGCTCAGTGCTTCAGTTGACGAAGGAGACGATGATGGGAAGACTAGAACCATCTTCTCCGGCAATGGGGAGATTGTACCCCCTGCTCCTGCCGAGCACGGTATGGAAATTCACGACATGGGTGCCGGAATGAGGGCACACTGGCTTGGCCTACTGGGATTCACTTCAGTCTTCATTGTCATACTGTTCTGCGGTCTATTTTTGCGCTACGGCTTCTCTAGACACTACGTTGGAAGGAGTAATTTACTGAGATTACGTATCAAGCATCTTAGGAGGGGTGATCAAGTATGAACGAAGACGTCGTGATGACACTTCTCAGACAGGTCCAGTCTGGCGAGATTAGCGTTGAAGATGCTAGAGGAGCCCTAGAAGGTGCTGCCTTGACTCGTGAACAGTTGGAAGCTGCTGTAGATCATGGAGTCTTCAACGAACCAGCACCAGGTACTGTAGTCAGGGCATCTATGTCCCCTCATGGCGAATCCATTCTGATTCTACTTGTGGCCCTGTGGGGTTTACTATGGACTCTATTCTGGGCCGGGGCTCTGGCCTATGGTCTGATTAACAAGTGGGATCAGCAACTTCTCTCATTCAATCTCGGCATGGTCATGCTGACTCTGATTATCATGGGCATTGTTTACTTGAAGTATGTATTGCCCGATGTTGTCATTGTAAAGCATCGTGGTGGAAAATACATCACCCCAAATGACCCCGACAAGTGGAAGCAGTACGAGGTGTGATATGGCTAGGAGATTCAGACTAAGACCCTTGCCCGGGGAGCAGGATTCTAACTCGGAATCGCCCAAGTTGATTGATAGAAGAGAGTTCATGCGCCATTCATTCAACACTGCTGCAGGAGTAATCACAATGGGTAGTCTCGGTGTTGTTGGTTTCGCATCTCTACTTATGGGCCAGGCCGATTCAGATGGAGGAGACACATCTGTTAGGTTCTGGGTCCCAACAGGAACTGAAGATTCTGCTTGGTATGGGTCGAGGCACCTTGAACCGATGACTTACCAGTCCTTCGTTGATGAAGCTGCACAATCCTCAACTGGTATGGCAGGGGCTTCCGGCGTATGGTCTG
>CAYYAH010000036.1:0-10931 GCA_964470075.1 uncultured Candidatus Poseidoniales archaeon | reverse complement strand
GTCTACGACATCTATGCCAAGTTCAGGTAAACCCGCGCACGGTGGGTTCATGGAGCCCCTTTCTCTCGAAGTATCGTTGAGTGACGAGAAGAGCGGTAAACGACGTCGGGGACGACGTCGACGCCGCCGGGGCTCAGGGGGCAGGAACGGAGCCCCTCAGAAACAGAGCCCGGCGGCTGGTTCTGAAGCAGTGGAACGTGCGATGAAACGCTTCAAACTAAATCCTCCTCCTATGGGCATACCTGCTGAGATAGACCCACCTCCCAAGAGAATAGACGTCACTTGGAAGACCAAGGCGGTATCCAAGGATGTCCAGCGTAAGGCAGGAGACATCGCATGTATTCCCGGCGAATTCGGATTTCTACCTGAAGAGAGAGTTCAGGAGATTGCTGACAAGCTGGATCATCTTCCAATCACCTTGGAGCAGGCACTATCCCTTCGCAGTGCCCTGAATCAGGAGAAGAGCGTTTACTCTCACTCCCGACTGATGAGAAGAGCAAATGAACTCAGTCGCAGGTATGAGTCAGGCGAGAGTGTAATCGCGCTCTCGAAACGCTTCGACGCCCCTCCAGTCAATACCTTCAGGGCAATTCTGACCGGTCGCGGATGGTCGAAGAGCCGGATTAAAGAGACCCTAAACAAGCAACCCCATAGACTCAACAAGCGCGACCGTGAGCAGTTTGAGCTGGCCGAATCTGTTGACAGAGTCAGTTCGGTGGACCAAAGTGATACCCAGAGCGCTGCCGAGGTCTTTGAGGACATCCTATGCGATCACTTCGAATCTTTAGGAGTCAGGTTCCGCCGACAGGAGGAATTACTCGCCGAGCAGAAGGACAGCGAAGGCAGAGCCATCATCACTCCAGACTTGTTGTTTTTGGATGATGTAAGAATCAACGGCGTTCCTTGCGCATGGATTGATGCCAAGCATTTCTTCGGGGCTGACCTTAAATTCCCGCGCAAGAAGACTCAGAAGCAGGTAGACCGCTATGTTGCAGAGTACGGACAAGGCGGTATCGTATACAGACACGGGTTCTGCAACGGTCTTCGCCTCAAGGGAGCGGTACAACTGGACGCCAGTCCATTGGATTTGTCACCTCTAGATGACTTCCACGAGAAGGCCAGAAACAACTCATGAGATCTCGCCAACCTTGGTCTTCCATCCCTTGAGGCCAACTCTATCTAATTCCGTGATTACACTATCAATCCATTCGCCGCTGTTTGTTGGGTCCGTGGGGACTATTACAACACTCTCTCCGAGCATACACAACATGACTTCGACTTCCTTAGCGCCGGCACTAGAGACTGCAGCCGCAGCCATAGTTACTAATTCGTAACGAGAAGAATCGTCGAACAGTCCACTGTCACGGGAAAATGCTCCCGCTGAATCAATCAAATCCCTCCACCTATTAGCTGTCCAATCTCCTTGCGATATAGTTTCCATTTGTTTCGAACCAGCCTCGCTGATGGCTCGCTTCCAACCTGGATCATCGATGTAGATTGAGGTGTGCTTGCCCGACCCCTGTCTCCAAGCCAGTACTATAGGAGTTTCAAGACTCCAACCCTCGGCCCTCCCTGGCCCATTCCGAAGGTCAGTACCGTGGTATGGAGAGCCTACTACTAATCTCCGCTCGACACCTCCTGCCGCCAGAGCAGTAACATCTCCTAAGCCAGTAGAACGCAACCGCTCCACCTTGTGAGCGACAGAATAAGCTCTACGCATACTTTCTTCGTAAGGCAGACCGACTGCTCTTTGGAATGCCATAGCGGAAGCCACCGCTCCGGAAGCAGAGACCCCAAATCCTTGGGCTGGCGTAAGCGAGATTGTAACCGATAAACCCCAAGATATTTCCAATACCTCAGGAACGTCTTCTGCCAATTCATTCAGTACCGCTTCGTAGAGCCCCGAATCTCCTTTCATGGACTCGAATGTAACCTTCAATCCGAACTCACCATCTTCTCCGTATGCGACTACTTCGACCCCATCTTCGACGCACAGACCCGCCCCAAGGCTGCCTTGAGATATAGGGTCGTCAGACTCATCACTTACAGTGAAAAGTAGAGTGATGTGCCCCCCACATCGACCTCTGCCTAGGTACCGATGCATGCTCGCTCATGTGCATTCTAGCCAAGAATGCTCGGACTCAGAATATGGCTACGATATCTTCCTCAAGTTCACCGAATCGTCCGGAGAGCTCAGCGATTGCCCTCTCAAATGCGACTCTGGGCGTCATCGAACCATCGGTTTCGAAACTTAGTATGAATTCATCAGGAACGTCCTCAAGGGTTATGGCGTCCTTGAAATCCCTCGACTCCTCAGTACCGGGACCGACGTGGTTGAGATCATCAGCCAACTGGTCTACCATATCCAAATCTTCCAGTCTACCATCTCCATCGAAGTCCTTTGCCTTGATTGTAAGCTTCAGGCCCCACAGTATCTTGGCCTTCGTCTTGTTGTTAAGGACTCCAACCTTCCTTGGTGTGAATGTCACTCCCGATACTGGAGACCACTTTGCGTGCTCACTTCCACGGCCCATGATTGCTGTTGCGTAGAACTCGATCATCTGACCCTTCGACAACTTGGTAATCGGGATACTGCGATACTTCTCGGGAATGTTCAGACGATCTTCACCAAGGTAACTCATGTCCCCGGCAGTAATCATTCTGCCACCATCTAAGCCGAATTCCTTGCAGGTGTAAATCATGGTGCATAGTGGACATCCTCTGTCCTTTTCTACCAAGTCAGCGCACTCTGGACACTTGTCTTGGAAGTGAAACTCTTCGTGAACGGTTGGAATTGGAATCATTGCTAGCCTTTGAGCAATCAACTCATCAGGTAGTGGTCCATTGGTCTCCCAGACTTCTCCGTCTTGCTCGATGGTCCCCATCTCGAAGCGGACCTTGTCAATTGCCATCTTTGGAGTATCGGACATTAAAGTACGACGAATCCCATTTACAAAGGCACGGTCTGTGTCTGTGAGCAGGATTCGAATCTTCTCGTCGTTCTCTTCGATAATCTTCGTCTTCACCATAAAATCACCTTAAACTCGACGCCCACGGCGCCCTCCTTTACTCTTCGTCCCGTCCGTCGCTATGGGAGTAACGTCCTCGATTCTGGTTATCTGTACTCCGGCGCGGGTCAATGCTCTGATTGCAGAGGTTGCGCCCGGTGCGTTGTGAGAGCGGTTGCCTCCAGCACCGCGATACTTAACGACGACTTGGCTGAATTCCTTCTCAGCCAGCATCTCAGCCATTCTTTCAGCAGCTCTGGTTGAGGCAAACTGACCTCCTGAGTCACTGCCACCTTTGGTCACCATTCCACCCGAAACCTTGCAGATTGTTTCTGCACCAGTCAAATCGGTGGCGGTCATAAGCACATTGTTGTGAGTGGTGTAGATGTGCAAGATAGCCTTCCTAGTCATCTTACTCGCCTCCCTCGCCCTCAGGCACAGTATCCTCAACAGTAGGTGCCTTAGCTGAATCTGATTTGATCTGCTCTACGAACTCGGCATCCGCATTTTGATCAGGAACATCCTCCTCTTCCATCTCAGATACCATGGTGAGGCGTAGTTGCTCCATATCCTTGCGGAACTGATGCTCGGGGTCGGCGTACGGAGAGTTGGACGAGTACTGGATATTGTCCTCTTCCTCTCTGAGTACGTGGTAACCTGGAACTGTCATGCGCTGGTCACCGATGCTGATGTGTCCGTGGACGATGAGATTTCTAGCTGAGCGCATTGTAGGGGCCAGTCCCTTGTAGTAGACAACAGACTGGAATCTTCGAGAAAGCATGTGCTCTACATCAATCTGTAGAACGTCGTCGACGTCTGAACCCTCACTCAATAGTCCCTTGCGGTATAGCGAGTCAATCAAATCACCCTTCTCTCGGGCAAAGTGTCCTTCGCTAGAATCGACTCTTCCAATGAGCTTCATCGCTTGGTTTCGGTGGCGGCGTAGAGCAGATTTTTCTCGCCAAATCTCGCGCATTCCTCCGACCTTCTTCAGGCCGTACTTACTCTTGAGCTCATGCTCTTCTTCGATTCTAGCTTGCTTCCAGGGATGAGTAGGAGTACTAGTCTTGGGTCTTGCAAACTTTGGATCTCCCATCTAATCACCTCACTTCTTGCGCTCGACACCGAGAGTCGCCCCACTCCTGCCGTTGGAGCGTAGTCTCTGTCCGCGGACCTTGTGACCACTCCTGTGCCTCATGCCGCGGTATGCCTTGACTCCAGCCATTCTTGCAATATCGTCGTCACGAGTCATCTTGACCTCCAAGGCGACGATATGAGCATCCTCATTTGTCTCTAAATCACGCTGGCGGTTGACTAACCACCATGGAACGGCAGTTGCATAATCGTCTACTGCACTCCTCAATCGGTCCTGCTCTCCATCACTCAGGTGACCACCTAGGATCTTGCCGTCAATTCCAGCCAAGCGACAGATTTGCTCGGAGGTGCGCATACCGATGCCCTTGATTGAAGTCAGTCCTATCGAGATTGGTCGCAGACCATCGATGTCACTGTCTGCCATTCGCAGGATGTAAGAGAAGTCATCTCCTAGTTCGGCTTCGTTTGGCATTTTACGGTTCCCCCGTGTTCACCGGTTTCCCAGTGGCCCATTGGGCATCTGGGCGACCTACCCTCCCTATTTGAATCGATTGGCCTCCCCAAAGGGACGTCAAAACCTACTCTTTACACACCACGTACAGGCTTTGCGTACCAGATGGCCTCTCAAGGCTAATATCGACCATGAATCCCTTGGAACCTTCAATCGGCTTGAGTTCGCGATCAAGTCTTCGCTGTATTGTTGGATGAACATCTGGATCGAGTGAGCATCGAAGAGTGATTTTGCCAATACCATTCTTGGCCACCGAGGAAGCGACCTGATCGATTGTGTGGAGTTCTGGTGGCCTGAGTCTGTGCTGTACAATTTCTCCCGTAGCCACAACGAACCCTCCAAGCTCGTCGGATTCGATTAGAGGGTCGGTGTGGATGAGCATCGGTCTGCGACCTTCTAGTCTGAGCCAACTGTGACCCGATCCCTCCCGCATTACCTGCTCAAGCCAAACCTCCTGTAGACCGCTTTGTACTAGCGCAGGGTCGACTATCGTCAGATGAGCTCCGTATGGCGGAGGCTCACTCATCTCGACAATATCCGAATTTACTGGGTTACCCTCAATCTCTGCGATGACGTTCTTCCTACCCATTCTGACGCAGCGATGACTTGTTTGCGAGGCCAGTGAACCAATCCAAAGAGACAACCGGTCAACACGTCCACCGCCCTGGCTCAACCACTCCCAAGTTAACTCCGCTCCAGGCAGAGCCATCCTGACATTGGCTTCGACGAGCCCACGTTGGTCCTCCCCAAGTCTAGGAGAGAGATCGAGCAGAACGGCTGGTCCGTTCGGCCCACTCTGCAGCTGATTAGCCCATCCTTCTAAGATAGAAGCGACTGAAGGCTCCATTTCGTTGATATCGTGATTCTGGGCATCGGACGGCCTGGCCGGGTCGAGGTGAAGCATCGCAATTGGGGGATGGGCTCTGGTGCCAGCCTCTCTGAGGCTGTTCCAGTACTCGGCAATCGCTCCTTCTGAGTCTGAACCATCACCGATAACGACTCTATCCATCGTTCTCTGTAACTCATCATTCTTCGAGTTGATGTGCATGTTTGCAGCGCACAGAACAGCGATATTCCCATCCTTTTCAATTCCGAGCACAGGCCGCTCCAGCTCCCTACCGTAGGCGATGAGTTGGACTCCTGAACCAGCAGCAGCGTCTAGAATCACTCCTGCGGGCAGAGAATCACCATCTATTCTCTGTGCGCGACTGAGAGCAACGAACCAAGGAGTGGAAAGCCGACGCATATCATCGGTCATATGAAATTCAGGCTCACCTCGTCCCGCAGAACTCGCCTTGACACGCTTTCTAGCCTCTTTTGCAATACCCTCTGAGGGGTTGAGTGCAGTATGCCCACCACTATCTGTCACGTCGAGCCCTCCCACAACTCAGTCAAGTCTCTTTCGCGCACCTAGGCTATCGGGCCTCGATTGATGGTCAACTCGAAACGCAGCCAAGAATGTTCCAATTCATGACCATCGCTGTTGCCGTATGCGATTGGGGGCGGAAGCAGTGTGGTATGTGTTGTACCAGTATTAATACCCGGCAACAAACCCCTATCACCATCGATATCTAGCCCGATTACCGACCAGCTAAACCCTGTGATGTAACATACCCAAGGAGCTGAACTATCACACATAGGGTCTCCTCCGGCTGTCACAACCAAGTCACCTTCATCGAGTTGCTCCCCAGTATCTGCATCCCACACTACATAGTGAACCTCAATCCGATCGTTATCGTTGATGTGCAACTCTCTCTCGTTGGATCCTTTGAACACAGCCACATCGAGATAAACCTCAGCATTGACTACGGACAAATGACTGGCCACTACGGCAAACTCTCCTTCTGTCAAGTCCTCAGTAAGTTCGATTTCACGAAAACCACTCTCATTTGCTTCTATACTGATTACATCTCTAATATCGTCCTCAGCGGAGAATATCACTCCTGAACCGACAATCTCCAAAACCAAGTCGACTGACTCATTTCCTCTGTTGTAAACCACCACAGTGGCCCTGTCCCCATCACCCTGATGTTCCCAGTCGCAACGCAACTCGCCCGGGTAAAGGAATACATCATCCTGTCCAGAGAGGTTCTCTGGCCACTCCCAGTCACCTTCTCTGGCCGAACAGGTGTCGAATAACAAATCAATCTCCCAGGCGTATCTACCACCAATCTCAGGAGCCTCTGCAGGAGGGCCGAAGGAATCTTCGAGATTGGCGCTAAAGTTCCAAGCAGCTAGGGCTATCCAGATTCCCGAAAGCAGGAGCACGAAGGCAGTACCCACAGAGAGCATCAGAGTAGCTCTGGGAACTGCCATTTCGTTGATACCAAGAGGTATCGGAGGGTGTTCAACCTCGTCGGGAGTGTCCGATATCCAAGACCTCGTCACAGTAACCGTGTGAAGACCGTCTGCCATCAACGTTGGCGTAATCGGTTATCTCAGTGTAGGGATTGTAATCAGTCCTGCAGAAGCGCTTCCTCATTGCGCTGGCCCAACCACGAAACCACACCGAGCTCGGCGGCTACCACCATCAGGGCAATCAGTAATGTGACGGGTTGAGTGATGCCTTGAACAAAGATCAGTGCGACTAAGACAGCCAGAATCAAGTCAATCAGACCCCAGATTCTGAGCACCCTGCGTAGTTGCAGGATACCAACAACCCAGGCCGTGGTTGAAAGCATGATTAGTAGGGTTGGAAACACTATCGAGGTCGCATATCCGGCCAAACCAAACAAAACAAGCAGCATGTGAGAATTCACTGCCAGCATCATCGTCCATTTCTCGCCCTTGAGAGGCACAGTCATTGCACATAGTGCCAGTAGTAATAATCCAGAAAACAGAGTAATCTCAGGCAGGATTTCTATTGAAGCTTTCAACCACGGACCGGTAGATAACAGAGCAATAAGTCCGGCTGGAATAGCTAATCCGACTGCAGTCGGCTGGCGGTACCTCCAACCCTGCTCTATGCAGTTGGCTACTGCGAGTATTCCAGCCGGGCCGAATGATAGCAAGACAACGAATATACTCCGCGCACCTCTCCCCGAAGCCCCCTTCCAGTCTCCTCGGCCTAATTCCTCTCTCTTCCTGTCGACTAAGACATCTGCAACCACGCATAGTATCAGAACAGATTCCAGCAGTATCCATGGCAACCTCCATTCAATCATATCGTCCTGGAATGGGTTAATTGTGAGTGGGAAGGGAAGAGCCTCGACCATCACCGCTCCAAGCATTCTACCCGCGAGTAGTGGTAGCACAATCCAATCTAGAGCGATTGGGATTCGATCTAGAAGCCTATCTTTGCCAATCAGAGAAATCGCTGAAAGTGCGAGAAGCAGAGTAATCAGGACAGCCATGTCTAGCAGATTCCTGTTGCTACTACCCGGTCCCAAGTGAGAAATGACCTGAATAGCTACTAGGCCAACTATCGCTAATGCGATTGGCATCTCCATACCGAAAATTTGAGGTAACTCGAGATCGAGTCTTTCCGTCCTCGCTCTGGCGATAGCAATCAGAGCAGTAAGGAAGATCCCCACAGTCACTAGCAGCAGTGGATTCGGTCCTGTGAGGAGTCCAATGAGAACTCCTGCTCCGAGAACGAGAGCGAGGATTGCGAGAACCACAGTTGGCCTATGACTAACATCGGTAGTGTACAGTTCAGCCAAGTCATCTGTGTCACTCTTGCTCCTACTTTTCCTCCTCTTGGCCTCCATCTCGCCGCGAATTGGGTCATAGGTCGAAATTCCTCCTTCTCTAGCTGTACTTGCCTCCGTAGCCATCTGGATTCGAGCATCCCTCTTGGCAATGCTTTTGAGTTCGGAGCGAATTTCTCCTCTGGCTACTAGCCAAAAAGAGCTGACAGCAAACATCGTGAGCGAAGCAGCCCTAGCCATCGCATTCTCCTGAGAGTATGCCACAGCTGTGGTAATCACTAGCAGCCAGAGGGCTGCGAGAGCGGGATTGAGCAGTTTTTCAATGCTACCTGAGCGAGGCAGATAGATTGCCAGCACACCAGCAGTGAGAGCGACTGTGACTATCGCCGAGTCAAAGTCAGGTAGAACATCACTGGAAGCCAGTTCCAGTACTGGATCCCGGCCCGACAGGGTCAGCAATATAGGCATACTCATCAGCGCCAAACCGCCAGTGTAGAGACTCTCACGAGAACTTCCTCTCACAAACATCAGGACCATCAAACTGAGGCACAGCAAGGCTGAGAGTGGAACAAACATACCATTCCTCCATTGCATTGCAACCAGTGAGAATGTCAGAATAGTAGCCATCGACATCGGCTCTCCAATCCTCAGGCCCATGACCTCACACACCAAATGCAGAGATACCAACATCGATACTAGAATAATCAGAGTAATCGCATTGAATCCACCGAACTGAGACATCAGCAGTATAGTCAGCATCGGTAGCCACAGTCCGATAGACCACAGTTGCAGAGCGCCTGAGTCACGAATAGAGGCAGAGACTTCATTCAGTCCAAGGAACTTGGATGCCAGATTGACACCCTCTTCACCCATTCTGACATTGACCACTATCATGAGAATGCAAGCGGTGGCCAGATAAGCCCCCAATGGAAACGGCTCGAGAACAACTATACTGCCCGGGTCGACCTTATCATTGGCCACTAGAAGAGTCCTGATTGCCTCCTCTGTCAACTCTTCAAATAGAACCCAACTCCAAGGGAGCAATACAGTGATTCCGGCCAGTGCTGACGACTCCCTGTTTACAGCCAGAACCGCGGTTCCAATATGCATCGATGCTAGAAGAGCCAGCAGCAGCGCACCCCCGTCACCATCAGCATCAGATGCCTCTGTGGGAACCAAAATTACTAGCAGAGTCAGTACGACCACAGAGCCAACCCAGAGCACTCTGTCAGTCACTCTGTCTTGGTCACGCAACAGGACGAATCCAGTCACTATTGTGGCTAGAACTGTGAACAGTTCGTAAGAGTCCATCCATGCAACTAGTTCTCCTGAATCTTCTCCAAGAACTAAAATCCCAACTAGTGGAACTGCTGCTATTCCTAGAGGCATCATCACGCGCATCGAATCTACGCCTCTTACAACAAGATACGAGCCTCCGAAGCAAGCACCTAGGAACGAAACCATCCCAAGTGCGTAACCAACATCTTCACGACTAGAAGCAACGGCAAGAATAGCGCCTACCATTCCCATTGAGATGGAGACGCCCCAGAGTCCGGGTCGGCCCAGACCTACCGCCTTGAACGCCTGTGAGAACCAATTCTCCTCACGCGCGAAGCGAGCAGCCATGGTCGCGTTAATGGTTGAGACAATCATCAGTAGAATGAACAGAAGAAGTGAATTGTCGAGTGCTAGAATACGCAGTGAGCCGAGGTCGAACCCACCGGTTATTGCATGCATACCAATCCATAGATTAGAAGCTGCCACACCCAGAGCAGCCAGATTTCCAGACTTTCTATGCAGAGCCAGACCATGCACGAGCATAGTCGCAATCAGTATCATGCCCGCGACACCCATCTCACCGAGTACAGAGCCGGCAGTCGAAGCGATTGCTAACAGAACAAGAGTGGACTGCGCAGCAATCGCGTCGTGATTGTGTCGATAGGCAACGAATACGTTGACTGCCACCAAGACTAGCAGAATAGCACCTAATGCTTCGATTCCGATGTAATCCCAGCGATTTAGTTCGATTGCAAGCCCGTACAGGACCTTCATCGAGATAATCACCCAGGTGACTCCCAAGATTTTCATTCTAGGGTTCGGAACCCAAATTTCACCGAGTGCGAAACCCACTGAGGCAAGTAGAACAAGAACTGCGATGGCCGGCAGCGGTGAGAGCGCCAGTCCAGCCTGAACGCCAATAGCGCTGTAGACTATGATCATCGCAATCATCAGGCTCCAGTTCACACCCCTCTCACCTTCGACAGCAATCTCGGTAACGATGTCGCGTTCAGGAGCAACGGGAACTGTACCGTCTTCCTGGATTGCGCCAGCCTCAGTCCCGTCGGGTTTCTTGAACGGGTCGAACACTTCACCGAGCGCTTCATCGACTGCAGAAGCAAGCTCCTCTCGACGCTCTTCACTCCTTTCTTTGGGGACTTCGATATCACTTAGGTCGATGTCGATAGAGCGCCGAAACTCCTTCTCGCGGATGATTCTGTCTTCACTCTCATCGCCATCCATTGGCCCGTTACCGAAGCCGCTCCCGCATAATCACATCCCCGTCAAGAACCCCGAAGAAGCCGGCTTCACTGAAAGATTTGAGATTGCGACTCAGCCGCAACGCTTGAAGAGTAAATCTTGGCGTAGGGCGTCATGGAGTCATCCACC
>CAYYAH010000035.1:0-11129 GCA_964470075.1 uncultured Candidatus Poseidoniales archaeon | reverse complement strand
CAGGTCTCGAGGTAGACGTCAGACATCTTCTAACTGTGGCTGATGTGATGACTAGCGAAGGCAACTTCCGTGCTATCGGAAGGCACGGTGTCAGCGGAACCAAGCACAGCATACTAGCTCGCTCGGCATTCGAGGTTACTGTCACTCACCTTCTGCAAGCCGGTGTTATCGGCGAGCGTGACGAGTTGAGCGGCGTGACAGAGAATATCATCGTAGGGCAGCCGGTGTCTCTGGGAACTGGCAGCGTCGATTTATTCTATATTCCAGAGAGCGTTTGAGGAATTACCATGGATATTGCAAGACAATTGAAGCAAGGAATGACTACGGGCAACTTAGTCTTTGGACAGCGCCAGACTAGAAGCGCCTGCGCCAACGGAGATGCAAGACTAGTAATCGTGGCAGCTAATTGTCCATCCGATTACATCTCGGCCATATCGGAGGGTCATCCCGACGTCCCAGTCCATCAAGTAACTATGGTGAATGGACAATTGGGTGCTGCTTGTGCAAAGCCTTTCCCCGTCAGCGCACTATGTATCATAGATCCGGGACAAAGTGATCTGTTGACTCTTTCCTCAAACCTATGAGGCCTAGTAGACCGCCCTCCTGTACATCGGACTAAGCGCTCTATTCAAGTCCGTCCAACCATCGGCCATCGTTGTGGATGGGACTGTCAGAGACTTGTTGGCTGCGAGAGGAATTGTCCTGACATCTACCAAAATCTCTGGTACTCATGGATTCTATTGTTTAGGTGTGGCCGAAAGGGTGCCCGAATTGAGTCAAGATTCGGCCTCACAGGTTTTCGTCTGGCACATCCCAGATGACTTGTTTCCAGTTACTGCATCAGAGGTTGAGAGATGGATGGTCGATGCGCCATCTGGTAAGCACTGGATATTAAGTGAGAGGGACTTTGATTCCTCACTCATTGCAGCCTCTCAGTCTATAGAAGCAGTAGTATGGGGGCCAAAGAGAATGGCCACTTGGATTGGTGAGTCAGTTCTCTCAGGAGAGTTGGGAACTTTTCTACATTCTAATGAACATGACAAGCCGAAAACCTCGGATTCGTTTGTAGAACAAGAAAAACCACAGCCCCAACTCACTCTCAAACCCTTAGTTGAACTAAGTAGTTGGCTGGAGCATAGGGGGTGGGAAGGAGTCAGAACTTCACCCGTCCTCCTCTCTGCCAGGCTATGGGTCGTCAGAGGAAATCTAATCGGGCCAGAGGGGCAGACTGAGTCCGGAAGTTGGCAGATTATTGAGGATCCTTGGGCGACTTCTTTTCACATCCATGAAATCGAACACGCTCTAGAGAAATCACCAGCACTCCGCGTAATGCCTCCTCCTTCTGGATGGTTGGCTGGAAAGAATAGGATGCCAGAGGACATGCTCAAACTTGCTGACCAGAGGAGACAGGGTGACCCAGAGACTAACGATGATGAGGTCAGTAGCATCATGCTAGAGTGGTGGAGATTGGATCATTCTAGCGCAGTAGGTGAGTATTCGCAGTTGACAATTCCAGGTTGGATTGTGTATCCTGATGGGTCCGAAGCAAGACTTCTACATGCTAGGAATGGCAGAGTGTACGAGATTGCATAATCAGTTTCTACGTAGTGCCATCAACTCGTCGGTAGACAGGGTATCTCCAGACATCAACCTTGACATCAGATCAGTGACTTCGAGCTTTTCTTCTCCTTCTCTACCTTCAGATTTCTTCTCTCTTGATTCCATTGCTTTCATCATGTCCTCAATTGAATGAATGCATCTTAGAGAAACGATATACTGAGAATGTAAAGCATCCGCTTCTCTCTTGGACCTGTTTAACTCTCCATGGGAAGAATTCGCTTTTTCTCTAAGCCTGTCCACTTCTTCCGACAGTTCGACCATCAAATCATGAGCTTCCTGAGCTCTCCTAACTGAAATCTCAACCGACTTGTGTGCTTCCTCTTGAGAAGCCTCCGCGGCTCTGACAGCATCCTTTAATTCTCTCATTCCGCCGCCGCCTCGCTCTTTCTCAGCCTGCCTTAGGGCTTCACGAAGCTCCTTCATCTTCCTCATGAATGCCCTCTCTCCTCCACTAAATCGCCCCGTCATGTGGCTCATCTCCAACCTCTCCATGTCGGATTTAATTTTCCCGGGAGGAGGTCCTCTATTGCGCTTCGATTTCGCGCCCGATTCTTCTTGCTCAGCGAGCTTACCCCTGAGCTCTTCACGAACTGCCTTGAGATGCTCAGATTTTTCAGCTCGAATTTCCTTGAGTTCTTTGACTCTAATGTTGATTTCATCTCTCACCGATTTCTGACTCTGGACTTCGTTGATGAGTTCCTTTACTTGCCGATTTACTTCATTTCTTTCGTCAAGATGCTGCCTGACCTCGGAATTCCAATGGTCCCTATTCTCTTTGTTGGATTCAGATTTCTCTACCATGGATTGAGATAGTGGTCGAAGAATCTGCCTAACTTCATCAAATTCCACTATGTCACCTCATCGGATTCGAACATGGTCTTTCATTTAGGCGTGATGGAAGCACAAAGGCTACTCATCTACCTCCCTTTTTGCCGCTAGAGTCCCTTTTCGAGCACTACCTCTGGTCACACCTAACCTCATACCCTTACGCTTAGGCCGTCTCTGTTCAGATTCATTCTTATTGGACTCACTCTGATTTTTTGCCCCAGTCAATTCACTCAGGTTGGAAGATCCTAGTAAAGTTTCAAGCTCATTAGCATCCAGAGTTCCTCCCGTCTGCGCTCTTTCTTTGATATCAGAGAGCTTGATCGGACGACCTCCTCGAGTGGTTGCCTTGAGGTACGATCTAATCCTGCCTAGGCTACTTCGAATCTGGTTTCTCTCAGATTTCAGATTGTCGAGATGTTTGTCTATCTTACTTATCCTTCTACTGACCTTCCTTATATCGGTTCTAGAAATGCCACTTGGTGATTTTTCTGAATCATTCGATTCATCATTCTCTGATTTTGTCTCCGGCCTCTTTGTCGAATCTAGTTTTGTTGTAATTTCCCTCATTCGCTTGATTTGCTTGACATATTCTTTGTGGTATGTCTCAGATTCTGACTTGACAGAAATAGCTGATTGTAATTCAAAGAAACGTGAAAATGAGTCTAACTCTCTGGCTAGAGTAGGGACAGTGGTGAGGTCATTATCTAATGTTGTCAGCCTTCTATGGGTATCTGACAACCATTCTCCTAAGACTTCAATGGGAGGGGGAATTCTGGTGTTGACTTCATCTCTGCCTTTACGAGCTTTATCAGCAGCCTGCCTAACATTATGGAATTCCCCTAGCAAAGTTCTCCTAGCTCCGCTCAATTGTTGCATTTCACCTACTGCAGCGCGCAGAGAGCGAACCAAGCTAACCTGATCCCGTCTCTCACTTCTCAAATCACTGTGCTGACGCTCTACTGATCTAAGGCCACGCTCCAAGTCACCCCTCATACTTTCGACTTCGATGTGATCCATCTCCTCGAGGTCATCGAAATCATCAACGGCAGAACTACTCATTCTTCCTCAGCTCCAGATTCCTTAGATTTCGACGCTGATTTCTGACTTCTAGCGAAAGACGATCTTCCTCCCGAAGAGACCTTGTTGCTGGCAGCCATCAAATCTCGATACTCGCCTCCTAACTCGCCGAATCCATCTTTCAGTCTTCTTTGCCAGTGTTGAATAGCTATATCTGATTGATCTAACAACTCTTTGGCCCTATCCATCTGCCTGCGGATATCGCGTAACTCAGCAGTCAACAGGACCTTTTTCTCGTGCAGTGGCTGAGCCTTTGACACCACCTCTAGCATCGTTCTATGAGTGGAATCAGCCTTTCGATACGAAGATATCATTTCACGCCTTGATTCGACAAATCTAGACATCTCAGGGTTCGACTCCTTTCTTGACTTCAACCATTTCTCGTTTTCCTCTAGGAGTTTCTTTCTACGATCTAGAAGCTTCCTTTCTGAGCGATGATCAAGTGCTGAAATCTGAATACTGTTTTCAATTTCCTCAAGTTGCTCTAGCAACTTTTCCTTTTTCCAGTCTGGATCCAGATTGACCATCCCTCCCGAATCAACCAATTTTTCCTTTGAGTCCTTGACCTCTAAGAGCAGGCCGGAAGCTGTCTTGTGAGATTGATTTCGTTTCTCTTTTAGGAGCGCAACCTTTTCGTTGGCTTTACGGTGTGATTCAACGGCTCTCTTGACTCGGGGCTCTAGGGATTCTTCCTCTGCCTCGAGGTTTCTGATTACCCCTGGCAACTCCTGTTTGAGGACCTGACGCCTGACTAAGAGGGCCTGCGCTAACTGTTCAGGGCTTATCGACAACAGCTCGTCCACCTCCATAGCGTCTGGGGCACAAGAGAATCTGCATTAAAGGTCACTATGTGACCTTGGAAAGGGGTTTCCTTCATACATCGAATAACGACCAGATGTATGATGGTTTGGCGCCAATGGACCGGCGGGATGCTACTTGCCATACTTTTTTCACTCTCTATATTGGCAACACCTGTTTCTGCAGATGATGAGAATATGTTCGAAGCAGCCGGCTCTGCTGAAGTCGCAATTACAGGTGAACCAATCCATGTCGGTGATGTCTTATTGGTATCCATTCTAGTTCACAACCAAGGATCTGAGACAGGCTCGGTTAGATTGGTACTCACTTCCTCAGAGGGGGCCAATCTCTCATCTGGCCCTGAAACGGAAATCGGTCCAGGATCAAGCAGAGAAGTTGTGGTAGACATAGCTCCAGAAATAGCGGGTTTGATGGAAGTAAACTGGGAAGTAACCAGTGATGATGGAGAAGTTTCTTCTGAACTACAAGGAACATTCGAGATTCAGGTCCTTGAGAGCCAAACACTGTCCATTAATTTCGAGTCAACTGAATGGACATTGGCCGAAGGTCTGGATTGTGACTTCACAATAACTCTGTCAGAGGGAAAATCACGCCTAATTGGAGTCTCTGTTTCATTAATCGATTCGGGAGAATCAATCCAAGTACAGGACTTTGAGATAATGATGAATCCAGGAATTCGTTTGCTAAATTCCGATCTAGGGCACCCACAATCATCCATAATTTTGATTTCATTATCACCTATTGGCTGGACTTCGGCCAATTCTGCTTCCAATCTATCTTGGAGCTCCCTTGTTATGCCTCCAGTAGTTTCTCCTTCCGTCACAATTGGGCAGTATCAACCGGAGCAACCATCTCCTGGGGACATTGTTACCCTTGATTACAACCTAAGCAATTCCGGAGATTCCTCAACACTACCCGGAATTCTAAGATTTGTCAGCAATTCTGATGGAGGAATGATACTCTCTGAAATCTCAGTTTCAGCCATCTCGGCCGGAGGCTCCTTTTCAGGGACCATTAGCATAGGCCCGTGGCCAGATTCACAGGTCGTAGAAGCAGACTTGATTTGGTCAATGGATGGCTTTTCTGCCAGTGCCCCAATATCAATTTCTTCTGAGTCTGATTCAGATACTGGAATAGACCTACCATTTGACATCATGGCGGCATTGTATGGTGCCATACTCGGATTTGCTATTGTTTTGGTTGGGCTGATTGTGATTAGAGCAGCTTCTGAGCGGACACCCAGAACGGAGTCTGAGGATAAGGTGTTCAGAGAATCTAGAATCGCCCTCCGTCAAGAAACAACTTCCGATAAGAAGGAAGTACCCTGTCCGAGCTGTCAACAAAGACTCAAGATACCCGTAACTCATATGGGCATGGTCAAGTGTCCCGCTTGTAGCAACCAGTTCTCCACTTCTCCTGTCGATGTTGATAAAGAGGAAATTCCAGCAAACCAGAAAGTTTCTGAACCAGTTCCTGAGATACAGGAACCTTCGATTACAACTGTGTTATCCTCTGGTGATGAGTTACCCTGCCCGGAGTGTCAGCAGATGCTTAGGATTCCTCTGGATAGAAGACCAGTACATTCTAGGTGTCCTGCTTGTAGAACTGAGTTCCTAGCGGAGGCTGGTTGAGTATGAAAGAATTCAGCGAATTTGAAGAGATGTATCTGAAAAGGCTCTTTGAGGCACACGCAGATAATCCTTCAGAGATTATCAAGACTACAACTTTGGCCGAGATGATGGATGTTAGCCCCCCCTCTACAACCGAGATGATACAAAGGCTGGCGAACAGAGGCCTAGTCACCCATATCCCATACAAGGGATGCAGACTAACTCCAGAAGGTTTCCAAGAGGCTGCAAAAATTAAGCGAAGAGAAGGCTTAGTGGAGATACTTCTGACCGAGGTCATTGGTTACGAAGGCAAAATCAATGAGGCGGCATGCAAGATTGAGCATGCAATCGACGAGGGCCTTGAATTCGCTCTAGATAGAATGCTTGGATTCCCTGAGAGAACTCCTAGTGGTGAAAGAATTCCTGCAATCCAAAGACACATTGAGCCCATTCGATCTGGAATTCTAATCCCTCTGAGCGCCCTTCCAACCGGTAGTAAGGCCACAGTGGAGATGATTGTTATGAGGCCTACTGACACTCGTACACTAGAATTGGCCGGTCTCGGTGTCGGAGCATTAGTGGAATCTAGGAGTGACGGGATGTATTCATCAGGAAATAAACTAGAGATGTCAAAATCGGTAGCTCTGAGGATTCTCGCTAGGACAGAAGAGGTAATCTAATGGACAATCAAAACGACCTTGACACACTAGCAGATTCAATCAGCGACGTGGTTCTACCAGCTCCAGAGATTCAGCAGCAACCCGTGACTCCACCTCTAGACGAAACCGCGAGTGATGACAGAATTGAGAGGTTACGCTCTAGAGAAGAGGTGTTGCTGAGAATCGACAGGATGCTGATTAGCAACGGGGCAAGACTAGTTCTCTTCCTACCGCTGATTGTTATTGTCCTATATGGGCTCGCTCAGGCATTTGCAGACAGCGAACCAGAATGGTGGACAAATCACCTTGAATCGGTAGTTTGGGGCTCGGACATCTCCTCAGCGATTTATGCCCTGTCACTACTTATGCTTGTGGCCGACACAGCCATGCTGTTACTTTTGTTTTGGCTAATGTCCACTACTAGGTCAATTTTCGCATTGGAATCGAGTGGATTGACCAAACTCGGTCTGACTTTCAAGAGTTCACACGGCTATGCTGAGATGAGGGCTACGATTGATGGCGCAATCAGGCAATTGAGAATAACAACCGCTCTCATTTCTCTCGCTGCAATACTCCTAGGTGTGACTATATGGTTGCCCGAAAACAACTCCGGAACACCATTCCTGTTTGCACTATCAACAGGTGCACTGCTAAGTGGCCATGGCGTTCACATGGTTTCCGAACGCTCGCGTTTCAATACGGCCGAGCCATGGGGGATGCTGCAGGCATTCTCCCCTCCGATTCATCCTGCCTTACTCAACCGACCATTTACTGATGTAATCAGGGCCCACGTCGACCCTCTGCTAGCAGTCAGGATGTCCGAGTACCTATCTTCTATAGAACCATCAATCAGAGAAGGGAGCAGCAGGAGAGAGCTACAGGAGACCCTGCTCCATCTGCTCTATCTACGAAGAACATCCCTAATCGATGAAGGGCAATTTAGGTCGGCTCTCGAGCCAATGCTTGACCCTTCTACAATCGAACGTTTGTTCAATCACCCAGAACTCGGAGAGGAGACTTGGGACAGGCTCCTCTCTAGGGCCCGTTCAGAGTGCGCACCGTTCTTCCGCATTCACGATCGACTCAGAATGAGCAGGCTAGCAGCGGGCGCTTCAGGTGATGTTTGGCTGGATGTAGATATGGAGAATCTAGTAGTTGGTCAGGCCAATTTATTTGCTTTCGTCCTCAACCAGGGAGATACTCCTGTGGACTTGGTTTTGAGAGTTCATACTCCTGATTTCAGACCTCAGGAATGTGAGTACAGACTCAACGCAGAGCCGATGAATTTAGGGCCAGAAGTAGAGGAGGAATTATACTCAAAACTACCTGCACTAATATCCTCTACAAGCATCATCTGGCAGAGTCTTTTGCCTTCAGCGATGGGCGAGGCAACCGTAACTCTAAGACTGGAGGATGAAGCTGGAAATCTAATCTCAGGACAAGTACTTACAGTCCAGATTCGTTCAGATCTTCTGACGCGTGTCAGAATGTCTCTCGGAGGTCTATTCATGTTTGGGGCTGCGGTAGTAACCATCTCGCCATTCTTACCATTCCTCTTCAATCTAATAGGGCTTTGATTCAGGTCCATTCAAAGGTAATGCCCTAGTGGCGCAACCGTGTCCGAAGACGAACCTATCCAGAGTGACGATCTCAGGACTAGGCTACACGCTATGGAGACAAAATTACGCAGAATGCGTGAACAGAGAAGCAACCACAATGAGAACGCCAAGCTGGCTGCCGATTCTAGAAACTCCGTACAGAATCAGGGCAAGGAGCTCAGAGAGCGAATAGGCGAGAGGCTGGACGATCAGAAGGAAGTCAGGACCAGAGCAAAGGTGCATCAGGCCAAGCGGGACGAAATTCAGAAGCAGATTAGGGAATTAATCCAGCAAAAGCGAGGCAGGAGGGACGAAGGTAACAAGTCAGTAGTTATCGAACTCTCTGAGACAGTAGGTGAAATCGACCGTATCGAGAATCAGATTATGACAGATGGCAACCTATCCTTGAAGAAGGAGAATAGACTTCTCAAGAAACTCAAGACATTGATATCGAAGAGGGACGAGTTGATGCCAGCAGTTCAGGAACTACAAGTCATCGAAATTGACTTGGGAGATATGGAGGGCTCAATCCAACTATTGCGCTCAGAGGCCGATGCTGAGCACCAAGCCATGCTCGATGCCAACAAGGAGGCTGACGAGATATGGGAGGAAGTCAAGCCAATGCTTGAGGAGAGAGATTTCCTGAGGGCTGAGGGCGACAGATTGCACGCTGTATTCGTATCTTCTAGAGAGTCTGCAGACAAGGTACATTCAGACATGAAGGAGTTGTTGGATCAAGTAAACCAGATTCGAGATGAGATGAAGGCCCAAAGAGAAGAGAGGGAGAGAATCATCAGAGAGCACAATGAATCTGTCAGAGAGGCTACAAAAACTCCCGATCAAGATGAGGAGTTGGCAGAATCTTTGACTGAGCAACTCCTTGAGAGCGGTTCTATCACCCTAGGCGGAATCAGAACTGATTCCTCAACTAGAGAAACATCGCGTAAGAGAAAGAAGTCACGCAGACTGGGCACTACCCGAGGCAAGCGTGATTGATTACCAACCACGCTCTTCCATGCGCACTTCAAGCTTGTCAATTTCCAACCCATCCATCGGTTTACCAGCCATCATAGCAGAAGCCTCGGTTACTTTGCTTGAGTCATTGAAGTGGTGAGTGGCCATCACAATAGCAGATGCGGTAGTGGCTGGGTCTTCGGACTTGAAAATCCCAGAGCCGACAAATACTCCATCCATTCCATGACGCATTAACAAGGACGCGTCTGCAGGAGTGGCGATGCCACCAGCTGAGAATGTAACGACCGGCAACCTCCCCATTTCCTTGACTTCACCTAGGACCTCAACAATGGCATCGTGACATGCATCCATACTTCCGAAAGGTGTGTTCTCTACAATCAACTCGTGCTCGCTGGCCTCTTCTATTCTACGAAAGCCATCAGAAACCTTTCGAGCCATCACTTCGAACTCAGCGTCGTTAGCACTCTGCAAAAGCGCAATCTCTTGGGAAACCAGCCTAGCATGCTTAACTGCGCTTACAACATTCCCAGTTCCAGCTTCTCCCTTGGTACGAATCATAGCCGCACCTTCCATGATTCTCCTGCAGGCTTCACCGAGGTTTGTACATCCACACACAAATGGAATCGTGAAGTCATTCTTGGCTATGTGATAGAACGGATCGGCAGGTGTCAAAACCTCGCTTTCATCAACCATATCGACTCCAAGATCTTGTAGGATGCGAGCCTCTTCGTCATGACCTATTCTAGCTTTAGCCATCACAGGAATACTAGTAGTGTCGATTATCCCTCTAATTAGATCGGGATGACTCATTCTAGCGACACCGCCGTCAGACCTGATATCCGCAGGAACTCTCTCAAGTGCCATCACTGCGGTTGCACCCGCATCTTCTGCAATGTGTGCTTGCTCAGGAGTGACGACGTCCATTATGACGCCACCCTCTTGCATCTTGGCAAAACCTCGCTTTAGCAACTCTGTGCCATGCCTCATCTTGTTGAGATCCACCAGTTGGGTCATGCCCTAGCCTCGGGCCATTACCTCATGAACCCTTGTGATGGTAAAATTCAGGAATCTGCCAGTACCGGCGAATCACCCTCTGCAACGGGCAGGTCGGGCGCCTCTTCCTCATTCTTGTCGAGCCAACTCATCTCCTCATCTGGCAGATCTGTATCTGCATATATGGCTTCGACTGGACACTCAGGTACGCAGGCAGCGCAGTCGATACACTCATCTGGGTCGATGACTAGGTAATCATCGGCTTCTCTGAAACATTCTACGGGACAGACCGCAACACAATCCTGATATTTGCACTTAACACAAGCACTGGTAACTACATGAGTCATGTTATCGTTCTTGGGTGAAGACAGATTACATATCAACGCTTGTATGATTCACGCTTTTTCTATCAGTTCATGAATCAGTTCGGTCGCAACCGTCTCAACGTCCTGGCCAGGATACGACTCAACCTTGAATCGTCCCTTTACAGTGACCTCATCATTTCCTTCACCCACTAACGAAACTTCTCCGCAAACCAAGTCAGCCAGAGAGATTCTGATATGCAGAATCTTGTCTCCATCAAGTTTGCTCGAAACTCCTTCATCGGCGAGTTGTTGCAAACTCTCTTTGCCCATTCTAGATAGTGCATTTGCGGATGTTTTCCTGCCAGAAACAATAGCCTCGACAATAGTTTGCTCAGAGCCGTGCCAAGACTTACCTCTTTCCAAATTAATCTCGCAACTCTCACCTGCAAGCCAAACCAGACTCTTCTCAATCAATGCCACATCGTCGACTGCGCTGGCATGTACTCTCCATCGCGCACTATGCAGCCCCATGGGCCAAGCAGGAAAGCCTCCGACTTAATGCTCTCGCGCTGTGATTTTCACTTTCTTCCGGGGCTTTGATTCATATACTCGGGGCAGGTCGCACGGCTCGCGTACGAGGTAGCC
>CAYYAH010000034.1:0-11148 GCA_964470075.1 uncultured Candidatus Poseidoniales archaeon | reverse complement strand
AGGGAATGGTCGATTAACTCTGTAGATCTTCCAGATAGTCTTGGAGATGCATGTTTGGTTATTGGTTTCACAGGAGAAATGTCGTCCACGGGCAAGATGGTTGCCGGGGTCGCTAAACTCCTTGAGGAACAGCCAGAACTAGAAGCCGAGATGGATGCGATTGGAAGAATCACCAGCGCAGGTCTGACAGCCATGTCCGCAGGAAACCTGGAGGCAGTCGGCATGGCGATGGATGCTTGTCACGAAAAGTTACGGCTTTTGGGAGTCAGTAGCCCATCACTCGAGACCCTAGTGGAAGCCGCCAGACCTCATTCTCTTGGGGCTAAGCTCACAGGTTCTGGAGGTGGAGGATGTATGATAGCCCTTGCACGAGAACCGCAAAGGGTCGCAGAAGCCATCGAAGTGGCTGGCGGTAGGCCCCTGATTTCGCGTTTGGGGGCCCCTGGAGTGAGGCTTCTGAAGGACTAGTCAGAAGTGTACATAACAGCACTCAGATGCCAATATTGGGCCGACCACCATTTATAAGCAGAATCACGGTCCATACCTCATGCTTAGCGACGAGGAGAGATTGACAGTAGTCAACGTGGTCGCCTCCACCAGAGTGGCGGAGGAACTAGACCTTCCAGATATAGCCATACAACTGAACTGCGAGTACGAGCCCGAACAATTCCCGGGAGTCGTTTATCGGGTCACCGACCCGAAGTTAGCGATTCTGATGTTCAGGTCAGGACGCGCGGTTTGCACTGGAGGTAAGAATGACAGTAACATCCGTGTGGGAATCGACATGATGACCAGCGACTTGAGGGATGCTGGGATTGACACTTGGGACTCAGGGGATATTGAGATTGAGGTCCAGAACATGGTAGCCACCTACTCCTTGTTCTACCCCGAGGACTACACCGGGGTTGCCAGAATGGACGATAACAACACCCGAGTTATTGACACCGATGACGGTATCCGTGCAGCCACCGATGAAGAGGTTGAAAACGAGGATCCACGAATCCGTGGAATCCGCGAAGGTGAGCCACTGGCAGCTCTGCCAAGGAAGCTCAATCTGAACAACCTCACATTCCACCTGCCTTTCGACAAGGTAGAGTACGAACCAGAGCAGTTTCCTGGTCTGATATACAGACTGGACTATCCAAGGGTTGTCTGCCTGATTTTCGGTAGCGGAAAGATGGTGATTACAGGTGCTAGGGCAAAGGACGAGATTCTTGAGGCCGTTCAATTCATCCAAGACGAATTGGCCGATTTGCTCTACTAGGCACAACAAGGGGTGACATTGATGCGTTCTTTGCCCTCAGGGCGAGACATGGGCTCTCGGCTGAGGTTCGCCATCGGACTCTCAATTATGCTTCTCATCTCTTCGTTTTCTGGCCTAGCTGCAATGAGAGATGATGGGTCGGAGAGTCTTTCCAGTATCCGCATTTCTGAGTCCTCGACAAGAACTACAAATTTGGTGGATATTCCTTCTTGGAAGATTAACGATGCTTGGAGTTACAGTGGGGCTCTCGATGTGAGAGATTTCGTCACCAGCTCAGGAGTGACAACGAACGTGGATTTCCTTTCGGGAACTCTGACTCAACAAGTATCAGATGTATACACTATGTCTGTCGATGGTGTCGAGACTTTAGTCTACAGAGTAGTTGGACAAGGATACTACGAGGCCGAGGACATCAATCTAGACGGAAATAATGGAGATTTGATCGTCGAGATGGATACAGAGGAGATAATCCGAGTCTCAGATTTGGCATCTATCGAACAGAATGCTGATTTCGATATCGATTTCGACTATACGATATGGTGGTGGACTTACACGGTACATGTCGCAGACCTTTCTGTCGATCAGACATATAGTCCTCCACTGGAAGGTTATGACTTCCCAATCAGTGTAGGAGAGGAGTGGGAGACTGACTACTCATACACAACAGAATACAGCGGCACTAGCGACTATGTCGATATCCCTGCGGACTCAAGCGGTTCGAACTCAACCAGTTGGGAGGTTGTCAGTCAGGGATATCCGGGAGTATTCTACAACGGCTGTGCACAGTCTTACAACATCACTAACTACGACGACAATGGAGATGAGATTGGTTACAGATGGTACTGCCCAGCCATCCGTGGAGACATTCGCTCCTCTTACACCAATACCTTGGGAATCCTTGCCGAGCATGAGTTGACCACATACCAAGCGGCTGGCAGGCCCAATCAAATCTCTGTGGAGATGGAGTTTCCACTCTCTCCACTTGACTTCGAGATGTCTGCATGGGTAAATGTGACCAGCTCTGGCCAACCAACAAGTGGGCAGGTTCTCGAGGTTAGGTACGAATCAGGAGGAGTAATTGAGAATGTTACTACCGCCGCAAATGGCTCTGCTTACTTGACTTTCAATACTGGTGACTCAAGTGACGATAGTGATGGGCAGGGAGAGTTTGGAAGTCATGGACTGGTTGCTTGGGTTCCAAATCAGAAACTGATTGGAGTCTCGACTGTGATAATCGACCCGGACGTGCATGAAGTAGATCTGGTTTCTCGATCCGAGGGCGTCACAGTCGAGAGGACTAGGGGCAATCGGACAGTAACTCTGGATTCTAGTATAGGGTTCAATGCGATTCCTCACGACGAGTTGACATTTAGCGTCCCCGTTCTGAATCGGGGTATTCTACCATCCCCGGCAACGACCCTCATGGTCGAGGCCCCTGATGGCTCGACATCTTCCACCTATATCCCGAGTCTAGGGAGCTTAGAGGAGATGCGCGTCGATGTCATGTGGACAGTGCCGGAGAATCATCCCTTCGGAGACATCAGTCTTACCTTCACAGCCGACCCAGATGAGGACGTCACATCTGATGGTAATCGTTCAAACAATGAAGGTTCGTTTGAGCTGTTCATCGGAAGATTGCCTACTGCTTCCCTCACTATAGCATCCGATTCACTGACCCTGACCGAGGTCACCTTCAACGGACTATCCTCCTATGATGCGGACGGTGGAGAAATGACTTGTGAGTTCACTGTAGAGAAGTTGAGCGGGGACAATTGGACCTCAACCGAAGAGGACTGTGTGCAAGAGTACACCTGGGACGATGATGGTGTCTTCCTAGTCTCCCTAGTTGTAACAGATGATGAGAACGACAAGGACTACGCGCAATCCTATATCACCATACTCAACAGACCTCCTGAAGTCGAAATTGGGTCCGATCAGAGTTCTGTTCCTGTGATGTCATCTATCACCTTCGACATTGAGGAGAGTGGTGACATGGACACCCAAAATCCCGATGCCCCAATCGATATTGAATGGGGGCTTCCATGTGAAGAGGGGCAAGTAGGCGAAAGGTGTACTGTGACTCCTCAAGATGAGGGGCCATTCACAATTGATGTCACAGTGATGGATGATGATGGTGCAACTACACAAGATAGTCTGACAGTGGAAGTCACAAACATCGCCCCAAGCGACCCTAATGCAGAGATTTGGTTCGATGGAAACAGGATGGTGCCTCAGATACTGGGTGAGAACGCCCGCTATGTGGTTAATGAGGGAGATGTACTAAGAATGCTAGGATTCGCAGATGATTCGCCCAATGACCTTAGTTCACTCGAGCATCACTGGGCCCCCGATGCTGAGCATCACCCTGAATTGATAATCTCTAGCGTGGGTCACCAAAGCGAAATAGAGCACACCTACAATACATCGGGCCAGCATCTAGCGACCCTGCAAGTCGTCGATGATAATGGAGCAAGTACGGAGACTCTGATTATTCAGTTCCTCGTCAACAATATTGCCCCCACAATTATGCCAGTCCCCAATCCACTGCCCGTAGCTGAAGGAGGGGTGATGCAATTCTCAGTGGAGGTCAGTGACACTACAAATGATCTCGCAGGATTGGTGAGTTGTTTCGATTTGGATCCTGATGTTAATTCTGATTCGCACGGCAATGCCACAGACGACTGTGATTTCGAGTCACAGAGTTTGATTTACTCATGGGAAGACGCAACTACTGCACCTAGCTCGATAGTGTTCCATGTTACAGATGATGATGGAGAAAGAGCAAGTATCGTAATTCCTGTGCAAATCAACAACTTGCCACCCTCTCCCGCTGCATCAGCTAGCGATTACGAACCGACACAAGGTGATACGATTGTACTGTCAGCTAACGGGACTACCGATTCCGAGTTCGACATGGCCAACATGGTTTACGTGTGGGATTTGGATACCGAAACCGATTCTGATGGCGATGGTGATCCTGCAAATGATATCGACAGACAAGGCAGGTGGATTGAGGTCAGTTTCTCGCAAGAAGGAGCTAGGACTGTCAAGATGACTGCCTATGACGAGGGAGATGGGGCTTCGATAACACTCTCAATCAAAGTTCAGAAGGAGCCTTTCGGATTGTCGACGCTGATTGCTGATTATGGAGTCTACATCGGCCTTGTTGCCATAATTTCAGTTCTTCTGGTCGTACTACTCAACAGGATGCGACCTCCTCAGGAGGATGAGTTCGCAGTTGTTGAAAGAGAGGTCAGAAGGAAGGGCAAGAAGGTCTCGATGGATGATGCGTTCGATGACCCCGACTACGATCCATTCGACAAAGAAAAGCGGAAGAGTGGTCCTAGTGAGGTGGAAAGTGAAAAGCCCATAGAGACTCCAATGGAGGCGCCGGCTGAAACTCCTATGGATTCTGAGTTGTCCGGTGCTTTCGAGGAACTGATAGGGGAAACGCCAGAAGAGATCGAGAGTGAGTCCTCGGAGGGCGTAGCAGTGTCAGTAGATGAGGCTCTAGACAACGAGGACATAGAAGCACTCTTTGATGATTAGTGTCACCGCCGCCCATGGTAAATCTGTTCAGGCTGCTTGGACTTCCGGATCCAGCAGGAGTCCAGAGGACTCAGTCCAAGAGTAGGGGTAAGTCGGTTGACCCCGGCCCCCAAGCAGATGACCGGTTTCATGACCTAGGACAGGATGTATGGTCCGAGAGGACCAATAGGATCGTTCCAAGGCCCGACAGGAGAGTGGTATATCTCAAGCCGGACAACCTGCATCGCCTAACCTTAGATGGTGCAGAGAGGCCCCTTAAGGGAGGTGACATGATTCTGGTCGATCTGGAATCCCTTACTCACATGCCCAGCCAGCAGGATGTATGCAGGAGGAATGTTAGAGCAATGAGTGAGAGAATCGGCTATCCTGTGTTCTCTCTAAATGACAGCGACACATTGTTGATGATCCCGGGGGCGAGAATGAGGGTAGATACCGATAGGCACAATTTGGGCATGGCTATGTGGAGTCAGCTTCCCGACTCTGAAGTCTGATTATCCTCTAGCCACGTGTCTAGGTCCCCAGATGCCACCTCTTCAGCGGCATGCTCTGTGAAGTCCCTGTATGCTTGCCACTTTGCGATGACTTCCTCATCCTCGCCTCTATTCTTCTTGCGTTCAATCGATGCATCTGCATAGGTTACACAACGGCGCAGGAATGTTTCTATCAATTCTCTGCGCTCGTCGATTCCCATCAATTAACCTCCAAGTCAGCGAGTAGTTGCTCCACATGCCCCTTGGGACTGACCTTGTACTTGACCCACTTCAGATTTCCATCCGGGCCGATTACGAAGGTTGACCTGAGTGTGCCCATGTATGTCTTGCCGTACATGTTCTTCTCCCTCCATGTATCATACGCCTCATGAAGAGATGCTTCCTCATCGACAATTAATTCGAATGGTAGTTCATTCTTGTCGATGAACTTCTGATGGCTTGAGGCGGGGTCTGTAGATACTCCAATTACCCTCCATCCGGAGTCGGAGAATCTCGCGAAACTATCTCTGAAATCGCAAGCCTGTACTGTGCAACCAGGGGTGCTGTCTCTAGGATAGAAGTACAGGATTACTCCTTCGCCAGAGGATATAATCTCTGAGAGTGTAATCTGTGATCCATCTGTTAAAATCGCTGTGAAATCGGGGGCTTTGTCTCCCACTTGCAGTTCTGCCATGATTATCCGACTCGCCTGATGCACATCAAGACTCGGCTGCAGCGATATGCGAATCTACCCTCACACTCAGTGGCATCCTAGGAGGATTGCTGAAGCCAAAACAGGCCGATGGAGCCATGCCTGCCATCTGGTTAGAGATTCTACCGTCTAGTTCGAGTTCAACAGACTTCATCCGTGAGAGGCCTCTGACATGATACCACTCCTTACGCCCATCGCGAGTGGTTCCATGGGTCTTTGTACCAAAGAATAGTCTTGCGAATGGTGCCTCAATGTTGGCTATGAACCAGCGTGGCCTAGAGAATGGTAGTGGTACGGTCATGCCCCATTGCATAGAGACGCGCCCAAGGTCGCAGTTAACCTCAATTGATTTCTTGGTCCTTTCAATCTCCATTGGAGATACGATGACTTCTTCGAAGGAATACAGTGATGAGACGAAGTCCCCCAATTCTTTAGACGGGGCAATCAGGACTCTGGTCCCGTCTGGCTTGGCCCACATCAGGTTAGTAAACGCCCCATGAGGAGAGTCGTTCCAATCTCCAATTACTACCATGTCACCAGTCTGGAAACCTGATGAAATCACCCGTCCTTTGAATATCTCATTGTCCGTCTTTGCTACGCTCATCTGATTGACTCCTCTCTCTTTCGCTTCTTCGTTGCCGCCCAGGAGCAGATAAGGCATTGTTCAAGGTCGTGGCGAAGAGCGGGACAATGTTCCCTGCCGAAAAAGATGATTTGTAGGTGCCTGCGATTCCATGTATCTTCAGGGAACACCAATTTCAGATCGCGCTCGGTCCTGACTACGCTGCTGCCGTTAGATAGTCCCCAGCGAGCAGCTAGTCTGTGGATATGTGTATCCACAGGAAAAGCGGGAACTCCGAAGGCCTGTGCCATCACTACGCTGGCAGTCTTGTGACCGACCCCGGCGAGAGATTCTAGAAAATCCCAGTCAGGTCTGATATGCCCTCCGTCCTCGACTATCTGCTCGGCCATGCGCTTGAGGTTCTTCGCCTTGGTCGGAGCGAGTCCTATCTGGCGAATCAGTTCTCGAATCTCTTCTACTCCGAGTTTAGCCATCTTTTCTGGAGTATTTGCCTTGGCAAATAGATCCGGTGTTACCTCGTTGACTTTTTTGTCGGTGGTCTGCGCTGACAACATCACAGCGACTAGTAGTGTGTAGGGGTCGCTGTGGTCGAGAGGTATGGGTTGCTCGGGATACAGTTCGTCTAGGATTCTGCCTATCTCTTTGGCCTTTAGAGCGCGTCGCATACTAGACCTCGTTCGAAGTTGAAGAGATTCTGTCCTCCCTAAGGCCCAAGGAGAATGCGACGATGACGAATGCTGCAGGGATGCCATAGCATGGGCCGTACATCCAAGTCTGCCACTCGTCTGACTCGGTAGCGCCGCCAAGGAGCAAGTAGGCACCCAGCGCGACGATGATTCCGGGGAAGAGGGCGATTAACCCGAATACTGTTGCCCGAAGCAGCCGCATGGTCTGTCCTAGAGGGCTTTGCTGTTAAGTTTCATCAGATGCCAAGTAGTGACTCAACCTCCGCACCACTGCGTGTGTTCAGGACGTCCGCTGCGGAAAGCCAACCCTTCCTAGCAATTTGCACTCCATACCAGTAATCTCGCAGACCATTGGTGTCGTGTGCATCTGGATTGATACACACAGGTACTCCTTGGTCTCTAGCATACTTGCAAAGGCGCCAGTCAAGGTCCAGTCTGTATGGAGAGGCATTAATCTCGACGGCTTTCAACTGGCCCTCTGCGTTCAATTCGCCCATTCTTCGCAAGACTGCATGCATGTCAACGGGGAACCCCTCTCTTCCCTGCAGGATTCTGCCTGTAGGATGTCCAAGTACGGTAAATGTAGGATCTTCGATGGCTCGAATCAGCGCCTCAGTATTGGTGAGTTCGTCTCTATTTCTCCAGCTCCCAAGTGCATGCACGCTGCCGATTACATGCGATAGGGTGTTGCGAGTATTGTCATCATAGTCCAGACTTCCGTCGACTAGGATGTCACACTCGCTGCCGTGAAGTAGTCGGAAGTCCTGTCCTGAATCGCGCCATTGCTCATTCAGGGCTCTGATTGAGTCCGCCTGATGTACGAGGTCTTCTGCGGGAACTCCGATCTGCCTTCCTCCAATGTTCAAGACTTCGGAATGGTCGGCTATACCGAGATACTCCCAACCCAACTCCATTGCAGCAGCAGCCATCTCCTCGAGAGTGGCTGTACCGTCAGATGCGATTGTGTGATTGTGAAGTGCACCTCGGATGTCGGAGGGCTCTATCAGACGGGGCAATCCGGCGTCATCATTGGTTGCCGCCTCAATCTCTCCCGTGTCCTCACGCAATTCTGGAGGAACCCACTTCATACCTAGGTGAGCATAGATTTCCTCTTCGGTCGAGCATTCCAATGTGTGCTTGGCTGCCTCCATGCCAATCGCATCGCCCGCATCCTCCTCACTGAACAGACCAAACTCATTCAAGCGGAGTCCGCGATCAATGGCCGCCTGCCTCATCCTGATGTTGTGCTCCTTCGATCCAGTGAAGTAAGCCAGCGTGAAAGGAAATGTCTCAGGTGTGACTATCCTTACTTGGGCGTCGATGGTTGCATCACTGCTGCGCTCAAGGAATGTCTCGGCTAGATTTGCATCCATGCTGCTTTCACCGAGTGAATCGCCCAGAACATTAGATTCGAGTATCAAGCTGACTTTCGATTCTCCGTGGCCCTTCACCTCGGCTATTCCTGGAAGTCCCAGAATCGATTGAATCACCGAATCGTGGTCCTTTGGATCAGCTCCGACCACGATGTCGAGGTCTCCGATAGTCTCCCTCCTCCTACGAGCACTTCCTGCCAACTGGGCCAATACGACACCGGGCATTGAAGAGATTTTGTCTTCCAGAGAACGTCCGTAGAGCAGTCCTACATCCATCCTGCTTCTGCCCTGATAACGCCTCAGAAGCTCGATTCCCTCGAGATACTTCTGTTGGCTCTTTTCACCGAAGCCCGACAATGGTGCCACATGGCCCATCTCGCACGCAACTTTGAGTGACTCAACCGAATCAACTCCGAGTTCCTCGTACATAGTTCGGGCTCGCTTGGGGCCGAGCCCAGGAATCTCGACTATTTCCATCAGCCCTGGTGGAATCTTCTTGTAGAGAGAAGGTAAGTCTCCCCATGTCCCCTCTAGTACGGCTTCGTTGATGAGCCCCCCCAAGCCCTTGCCGATTCCTTTCACATCTGTGATTCTCTCCTCTTCGACAACCGTCAGCAGGTCCTCTTCGAGAGAGGCAAGGGCTCGACTGGCATTCTGGTAGGCAATTACCCTGAACCTGTTGGCTCCGTCGAGCTCGAGTAGAACCGCGACTTGTTCTAGCGCAGCGGCTATCTGCGACTTTGTCAGGAAGGGCGGTCCTTGTGCCCTAGGTGCGGGCAGATTCCAACCAGATGTCTTGACCATGTTCTCAACCAACGGTCATTCAACTTGATTGTGTCCCTCAGACGGATGTTTCCCTAACCTAATCAAGTGACTGCCGTACGCCCAATCGTGAGCACGGTCGGGCTGCTTGAGACGGGATCTGTCAGCCTTTGCGGCGTAGCAGTGATTCTTTGGATGTCAATTGGTACATTCTCCCGTTCGGAAAAAGGTGAGTTGTTGGCTCAGAGGGGCATCGCGCTGATTTGTGTAATCTCAGCGATTCTGCTATTCGTACTACACTACATGGGCGGAGAGTTGTGGGGTTCGAGGAATATGGCTAGACCAATGGCTGTAATAGCCGTGATTGTGGCGATTTCGGCTGTTATCAACATCAAGGGCAAGGATGTCCAAGGTGAGACCAATCCGCACAAGATAGCTAAAATGAGGCGTGAAGAGGAGTGATTACTCTCCTGCCAGTTTGTCGTCGATGAAACTGCGCATATAGGCTGGTAGTTCTCCGTTCGCGAAGATGACATCATTGACTTCTTCGAGTTTCATCAAAGAGTAGTAGATCTGCATCGCAGTCATTGGAGTGGCACTGCATCCGGTGCAGCCCCCTTCTAGGGAGATCATGATTATTCCATCAGTCGTATCCATGACATTTACGATGCCATCGTGGGCATCCAAAACGGCTTGAACTGGGCCCACTGAATCAAGGATAGTCTGCACATCTACCATGTTCTCTCAGTAGATGAGTACAGGGGGTGGCCTTTCAACCAATTGCCCCTCGGAGTTGTATGGGCGCGTACACGCGGGTATTGATGGTCGACCTGTTGGTGGAGCGCGCTGCATTCGGCCACGGTGGCAATCAAGAGGTTGTCAGGCCATTTGCTGCACGTGGTGACGTCGAATTGCTATTACTCACTCCTCAAATGCAGTCTTTCGAGGCTGGGACTAAGGCAGAAACCGGTGAAGTCACGCTCAGCGAGGAGGATGTGCCTAACTGGGATGATGAGTTTCCGTTCTGGCAATCCGCCAGTGTAGAACTAGAAGGTCGCGAAGTCTCATTCCGCAGAATCGTTATGCCGATGCATGAGGACGATGCCAGAATGTCTGATTGGTTGCAGACCATGGATGTGGATGCAGTTGTCTGCAGCGGCTCTAGACGAAATGTCAGCATGTGGGAGGATTGGATGGGGCCAACTGCCTCTCTAGTTAGAGCGTCTGCTCTATCAGGACGGCCAACACTTGGAATCTGTTTCGGGCACCAATTGCTCTGTCACTCTTTGGGAGCAACAATTGAACGAGCCGATTCACTATCCAGTGGCATCTGGGATCTCGACCTTACTGATGAAGGAAGTTGCGATGAGTTACTGACTTCGCATGTTTTGGACGGGGCTTGTGTGGCCGGATTGTTTACTCATCAGGACCATGTGATGACGGTTCCCGATTCTTGCGAGTTGTTGAGTAAGACTAGTCACAACGGAGTGACCGCAGTTCGAGTTCATTCAGAGGATGGGAGTGCGTTGCCCGCATGGGGCCTGCAATTCCATCCCGAGGCGGCCCGGGCGAGGATTGAGCGGGCTTTCGAGTGGGGTCACATAACTGAAGAAGAGTTCTCTTCGTTCAAGGGCGAACACGATGGTGCCGGAATTCTATCCTCCTTCGCGTCTGTCGTTCTAAGTCGATGAGTGGGGCTGGACGTAGTCCAGAACCACGATTTGAATTAAATACGGACCTTTGGTGCGC
>CAYYAH010000033.1:0-11802 GCA_964470075.1 uncultured Candidatus Poseidoniales archaeon | reverse complement strand
GGAAATCACGCTCCGGAATTCGGCGACTCAAGGGGGGGTCATAAGGCCTCGCACATGATATGTGAGAAGTTTGGGTGTCAATCTCGGTTCTGTTGGTCTAGCCATCTCTGGCCATAGTGAATCCACTGCTCCACTGTCCAGCCCTCAGGCAGACCCTCATCTGGAATGGGTGGAGTTCCGGGTGGTAGCTCAGATGCAGGCGACTCCTCGGGCTCTGGCTCTGGTATTGGAGGAGCTGGCATTTCGGGCTCTGGCTCTGGTATTGGAGGAGCTGGCATTTCAGGCGGCTGCTCGAAGATCTCCTTGGCTCCGCCGTACATAGAATTCGCGACCTCGTCATCAGACGGTAGCGACGGAGCCTGGGGTATTCCTGAGGAATCCTCCCAACCGCTACCATCAACGGTCATCTCGTAGTCAGCTAGAGTTGAGACTTCTTCCATCGGGGCTGATGCGCTGGCAAAGATTCGGACCGAGGCGACTAGTATTGCAATAACGACACCTACTCCGATTAACAGGAAGAGGATGTTGCCAGCCCACCATGCCGTCTCTTCGACATCTGGTCCGGTTTCAACTGGTACAGGCTTTACCAATTTCACAGACCCGGCCATTGACACCTTATCTCGATCACCATCCACTTCGAGTACCAAATCGAATGACATTGAGTTGTTAACCAGATTGTCCAAGTTAGCGTCCGAGACTTCTATGTAGACGGTGATGACTCTCGACTGGTTTGCCAGTAGAACGAAATCCCTGTCACCAGCGTCAACTCTCGCGTCTATGATATTGAAGAATAACTCAGAATTACGATTTACATCTGCACTTAGCAATTGATCCTCGGGGAATAGATTGACCACTGTGAATAATAGAGCATAGTCGTCACCTCCCTCCGTAATCACCAATTCAGCAGGAGGTAGAATCTGGAAGAAGCCCTGTGCTCCAACTTGGAATTCTGCGATGCCGCTACCGCTAGCGACATTTCCTATTTTATCTGCCTCGACACTGGTAGCAATCAAGGTAATGTCGCGTTCACCATTAGCCGAGTAGTCAAACGAGTATCTGATAGTCAGATTCACCGAAGACCCGGGCGGAACGTAGACTGTTCTGCCCTCAGTCAATCCCGTCGCTTGGACGTTTACATCTGGGTGGCTGGTTTCGAAACTGATGTAGAATGCATCGTTGATGTTCCCCTTGTTCCAAACCTCCCAGTTGACTGTTCGAGCATCTTCACCTCCGCGGAATACCTCCTCCGTCAAATCGAGATCCTCGACATCTACTATATTGGTCTGAGGAACTGTGAGCCATATACTGACTGCAGATTGGTAGCCGGAATCATCCTGGCTGGACGCTATAATTACGATTTCATAGGTCTCGTTGGCTATCCCGTAGGGCATTGGGAAGAGGAGCATCACAGTAGAGTCACCTCCGAACGGGTCAATACCAAGAGTTTGTTCAGCATTTAGAGAGACGCCTAGCTTCCAATCAGACAGGACCGAGAGATCAAAGGCCTCCTCGGAGTTACCATTGTTCACCATTCTGATTTCTATCAGCCTCAGGAGTCCATCGGCTGGAGCCGTTATGGTAATCTGCTCAGGCTCAATAACCAAATCGTGGAATACTGGGACTTCAATGTAAATTGTCCAGTCTGCAACGAAGTTAGCAGGGGCTCGTCCACTAGCCAGTAGTGTGATTGGATAAGTTCCAGGAGAAATCTCATCGGGAACTGTGACTCTGGCTGTCAATTGGAACTCATCGGTGATGTTCATCGATAGACTGGTTATTAGATCGCCATTGGCATCGTACCATTGTAGATTCTCAGCGCCCCAGGTATTGTCTCCAAAAGTGGCTCCGAGATTCCATGTGGCGATTTGGTTGCCAGTATTCTTCAGCGTCATTGCCACATCTCCGGATGTGCCAGGATACAGCGTCGCTGCTGGGTTCGCCAGGGTATTTTGGTCCAGCGTTGCGGAATAGGCCGCAATTACTGAGACTGGTAGCTCGAGGTACTCCTTAGAGAGATTGGTTGTTCCGTCATTAACCCACACATGCCAATCCAGTTCTTGCACACTGGCTCCCTCAGGGATGCTTAGATTGAACCAGGTGTCCATCGTCTCCAAGGCCCCGATTACCTCGCTGACCACGTAGTTGTCATGGTCAAACATGTTGTTCGAATCGATTCTCAGAGGGTATCCGTTCATCCAAGTCTGGTTGGAGACCTCAGTATACAATCTCAGTGTGATATCGACGTAGCCGTTGTTCTTGATCTTGCAGTGCAGAGAAGGCGGGATTGGGTCATCCGGCACTGTAAGGTAAGCATTGGGAAGAGGGTCATTACAGTCCATATCCAGAGTGTACTCTGCCACCTTCTCAAAGCCAAACAGTAGGAAGTTGTCTAGATGTATTCCTTGGTTGGCAAGCGAGCTGTTTGAGTCGAACTTGAATGAAAGAGTATAGTCTGCGTTATTGTGGATTTCAGACATGTTCCAGACTAACTGAGTCCAGTCTCCTTCGTTCTTTGAGATATTGTGCGCAGAGTAGTCAAAGTATTCCAACGACCCACCTGAATCAGTCTCTATCCTAATCTGGTCACCTGCTGCCATCTCTCCCCAAGCGTGAGTTACCAAGTGCATCGATATGAAGTCAAACGATCTGACTCTTATCTTGCAGAAGTTGTTTCCATACATGCCTGAAACGGAGGAGTCTAGAGATCCGTACTTCAGTCCGTGACCGGGGTCGTCACAGTTGTCAAATGGAGTGAACCATCCCCACCAAAGTCTGTCGTGCCTGTTACTGGCATAATCTGAGCCAGGCCTAGATACACGCCAATGAAATTCTCCTTCACTACTTGAGCCGTTCTCCATCCTCCAGTGCCCGTAGTTATCGGGATCGGACGAAAGAGAGCCTGTTGAATCATACCCTGCACCAACCCAAGTAGGCTCATTGGCACTTAGCATGTTGGTGCAGTCAACCACTTGGTCACCGTCAACATCGCCACAGAAGCCATTCTCCATTTGGTCTCTCCAAACAGCAACGGGCATGTGTCTTTCGAACTCATTGTTGGCCTCGTTATCATCAGCTAGACCGCCATCGATTGTACCCTTCAGAATCATGCCTCCGTAGAGGTAACCGTAGTCATCGATAGCACTGTGCGCTGCACTTGGAGTCCAGTAAAATGTCTCAGCCGTCGATTGCTGTCCGGATAGTGTCATGTTGACATAGTGCTCTTCCACTAGGAATCCGATTGGGTGCCAAACCTGCATCCAGCCCTCGGCATATGCAGGTTGACTGGATGTTCCGGCCTGAGTGAATGTCACTGTAACTGCGATTGACTGGCCACGGATGACATACTCACTGTTAGTCGAATCCGGCTGTTCCCATGACTGCGCTTGAGTAAGGCTGTCGCCGACCTCGATGGAAGTCACTTCAAAGTCAATCAGGGCCTTGGGAGTGGCAGCACGGCTGTCATCATTAGTAGAGCCAAGAGAGTCGGTTGCCATCGGAGCTACTATCATAGCCAGCATCAGTGACACGAGAAGCAGGGGTGCGAGGTTGCGCATGCTATACTCTTCGTCCCTTGAACTGTGTATGAAGGTTCTCTAACTGCGTTCGCCGCCCGTAGGGCGAATACGGTGAGTCGTACTTGGAATCCTAATCGGTCTTACATACTCCTTGGCCGCTGAAGGGCTTATGCCGAGAATTAATTGCGGAGACTCGTGAAGGTGGCCGAGATGTACCAGAAAGTGGTACTCTACACAGTTGTAGTTCTGCAAATCACGCTAGTACCGATAGTGGGATTCTCTCTCACCTACTTGCTAGATGTTGATCAGGAGAACTTTACCATTGCAGTAAGGACGGAGTTGGTCTACTGGATAGTGGTCGCAGGGCTAATCTACGGCCTAATTTCTCTTGTCCTGGCCATGTTCTTCGGCGGATTTAGACCACTTCGAGTTGTGGAAAAGGGAGGATGGTTTCCTGTGCTCGGACTCAGTCGCAGAAAGGGTGACCCTGAGCTTATCGATAGGACTAGAATGGCGTTACAAGCAAGTCCCTATGGCAAGATGGTAGGGCTGGTCAACAGGAAGGTGACTGTGGATGGGTTCGATTTAATTTCTGTACACGGCGGACTTCAGTTGCTTGCTGTGCCGATGCAGGTCATACTAATTGCAACTCCTCTGCTGATTATGGAAGGAATTCCGGATCATGTAGTCAAGTCAGATAGATCGTTTGAGTTGGGAATGGCCGGATATATGATTGCACTTTGGATGGCTGTTCGGATTCAGCCCACTATCTCGGCATGGCTTGTCGGATATGCAGCAATGTTCAGAAGTGCACTATGGGAAATTTCTAGATTCTCTTGGGTGCTACCGATTCTGTTATTCTGGTTCCTTGCTAGGACCTTTCTCGCTGCGTCCCTGAACTGGCTCGATGTCGATATAGCACAGTGGAACGAGGTTCAGTTAGAAGCGGTGGTACTCAATGTAATATTCCCCGATGCCGCTGTGCCAGATACTGCGGTGATTGATTTTCTAATAGCAATCTCAGTTCTGCCCATGGCTACATTCACCACCCTTTCAGTACTGGGTGGCTCCAACAATATGCCTACTTGGATGAAGGGGAACGACAGTTCACTCGAGAATCTACAGATGGATCTGATTGAAGCCCCTGGAGAATCCGAAGAAGAGGCCGGAGTAGATATGTCCGAAGATTTGGAAATTCAAGACGAGGGCGAGGGGGACGACTCAGAGGAAGGAAGTCGGATGTTCGATCTTCCGTACTTGTTCGATGATTGACTATTGAGGGAACATCTGGAAAGCAGCTCGGTTTAGAAGCGCCCATCCTGAACCAATGCACAAGCCGAATCCTAGCGCAGATGGCCCGTAGAAGTACAGATACGTCAATGAGACAAGTAGTATGGCTCCCGCGATGGTGTCTGAGTCTTTCTTGGATGCCTCACTTGATAGTGCTAGAGACATTATGAAGACTGCAAGAGACAGGCTTGGAGACACTTGCTAATCGCCCCTAAGTCCTCTAAGGACTGTTTCGACCCTGTCCATTCCTCGATCTATGTCCTCTCTGCCGATTGTGTAAGCAAATCTGAGGTGACCTTCGCCCATCTCGCCGAAAGCTGTTCCTGGGGAGCACAGGACTCCTCCTTGGAGCAACGCCATCGCGATTTCTTCACTGTTCATTCCCGGTATCTCGACCTTGGGGAAGACGTAGAATGCCCCTGTTGGAACGTGGCAGGAAACACCTGGAATGGCATTGAGTCTTCGGCAGATTAAGTCCCTTCTTGCCTTGAACTCCTCGCACATCTCTTCGGGGTAGTTTGGGGCACTCTCTAAGGCCTCTAATACAGCGTGCTGCATCGCATCGTTACTGCACGCTGTGACGTAATACTGCATCTTTGTCAATTGGGCCATTGCATCATCATCAGGAGAGAGTAGGTAGCCTATCCTCCAGCCTGTCATTGCGAAGGTCTTGGAGAATGACTGTACCATGATGACCTTGTCATATCCTGCTCCGAGGAAAGATACGTGTGGTCCGTCGTACACGATTCTGTCATAAACCTCGTCGGTAATAAGCCACAAGTCATGTCTCATGGCAAAATCAACGAGTTCGTCCCTTTGGGCCTCTGTGACATTACCTCCAGTAGGGTTGCTGGGGAAATTATACAGAATTGCGACAGTGTCCTCATCCACTCTGGACTCGAGATCCTCGATAGTGGGGACGAAGCCATTCTCGAATGTGCAAGGGTAGAGATTTGGTTCACCTCCGCAGATTACCACATCAGGCGGATAGAGAGGGAAGTAGGGCTCTGGTAGCATCACATTGTCGCCGGGCTGAACTAGTGCTAGGAAGATGTCAAGCAAACCATTTGTTCCGCTCATTGTAATGCAGACATTGCTCTCATCCAGACTGGAATCGAGATGATGCCACATTTCGGCTATCTTGCTTCTCAGCAAGGGTAAACCAGCAGTGGTGGTGTACTTGTTCTTACCTTCTCCCATTGCCTTGGCGAAGGCTTCGATAGCTACAGATGGAGGCTGGAAGTCAGGTTCTCCCAAACCGAACTGAATAGAGTCGTCTCCGGCCATATCGAACATGCGTCGGACACCTGTAGGTTTGATGCTGTTCGCTCTGTCTGAGAACCTCACCATGACCTACGGACGAGTCCACAAGGATTTGAATAAAACGCCCTCAATCTGTCAAATTCGCTTTTTCTGCTTGTCTTCTTCCAGAAGTTCCGCATCGATTGCCCCTCCGGGCATGAAATCTACTGATTTGCTACGGAAACGTGAGATGATATCATCAATTTCTCCATCGGACCTTACACGGACTAGCACTACGGAGGCGATCCATATTGCAAAGACAGAGGCGACGAGGATAATTACCAATGGAGGGACTGTAAATTGAGAGGATGAGGATGCTGTCCCGTGGACTGTGACTACGACAGGAAGTGATACAGAATCGCCCGAAACAGCCCTGACCTCAATCAAGTGATGTCCTTGGCCAATCTTTGAGGGGTCGAGAATTACATGCCATGAGAACGGAGTCAAGGACCCTATCTCTTCTAACTCGGCGGAGTAAGTGACCTCTCTCCATTCTCCACCGTCAATCCTGAACTCGACTCGATCAACACTGCCCATTTGACCCCAAGAATGACCTGTCACATTGATTGTGCCATTGGAATCGATGAGATTCAACAGATGGTTCTGAATAGAGGGGTCAATCGAAGCCTCGTCGCCCATCTCGCCCAAATGGAATGCGAGTTCGACTGCAGCGAGCGCGTCCACCATGCCCCAACCGAAGTCTCGGTTCCAGTAGGGATCTAAATCGGGAGCACTTGGCTCGCCTCTTCTCTCGGCTGTCTGCTTCAGCACCTCCTTTATCTGTAGAGGTGTGAGGTTCTCGTTCGCTTCGATTACTAAAGCTATGACTCCTGTTACTGCTGGCGTGGCATATGAGGTTCCGCTACCACGTCCTGTGTAGGAATTGTCGGAGGCGTCGCCTCCGAGGAAGTTGTTACAGCCCCCACTGGAAACGCAGCCCTCTGCTTGAATAATATTGGTGCCCGGAGCGCTAACCTCTGGAACTAGTTCATCTAGAGGATTAGAGTCTCCATTGTCTCTTCTGGGACCTCTCGAAGAGTATGAGGCAATGGTGTCGTCCGACCTGTCGACCGTGTTTAGGTCGTCAGTAGCTGCAACAGTAACTGACAACGAAGATGCACTCATTCCAGATAATCCGTCGTTGTCGGGGCCATCGTTTCCTGCAGCGTTGGATACTGTGACGCCGGCAAGCATGGCCTCGTCGAGGATTCTGCTGTGCATGTCAGTACCATCTGATCCACCGTTCTCGTGACTGGTGATTCCCCAAGATAGAGAGATGATGTCGATCCCGTAATTAGCCTCGTCGACTCCGGGCCAAGCATCGTCTCTGTGATCGATAATCCACTGCAGTCCATTCATCGCAGACTCGTAGAATTGCTGCTCCAACAGATAATTCTCGAATGGTCCAGCTCCGACATCCGTCCCAATTCTCACATCTACCAAAGACGCATTCGGAGCTGAGCCGTAGAACTCTGACTGGGAGCCATCGGATTCTATTCCGGTAGCAGCGGCCATCCCCATGCAGGCTGTACCGTGTTGATTGCCATCATCGGGGTCGAATGAACCGTCGTCCTCGCGCCCACCTGCAAGAATACATTGTGGATCGGAATGTACGAAGCATACTGCATCATATCCAGAAACAAACTTACCCGAGAGCCCTGGATGCTCGTTGTCCACTCCAGTGTCGGTAAGGGCGATATTGACCCCATATCCACTTACTCCCAAATCCCAGGCTCCGACCGGATATTCTGTTGAGTTCTTGGCCTTGACAGCAGGAGTCTGAACATCTCCATAGAATACGAGCGAGCCGTACCGTTCGACCATTACTACTCCATCAAATTGTGCAATTTCGTATACTTCGCTAGCATCGACTGCTCCAATCAGCACCGCATCTACGACTGGTAGTTCAACGTGTATCTCGTAACCTGCAAGAGTCAATCTGACTCTATCTTGTTCAGTCACTTCTCTGGAGTATGATATCCCTACATTCACTGGCCCCTCAGCATACTGCAGCGAATCGTGAATGCCGTTTCTGTCGGCATCCAAAGCCGTCGTCTCCCACCATGATTTCTGATCTAACCAAGTCACTGGAGACTGGATTGGGACTGTTTCGGTTTGCCCCTCCTCGATCAATTGGGCCCCATGCTGATCTAGCAAGCGGTAGTTGGGAAGAGCTAGGCTGCCGGTGCATGAAACTAGCATGATTACGCATAGCAGCGCCTTGACCGGCTTGGGTTGCATCACTGTGCTCACACAGACTTGGCCTTTCAACCCAACCGCATTCAGAGTACAAGGCATCCGCAAGAGCCGATTGGTGGGGGCACTGGGATTTGAACCCAGATCAGCGGGTGTCTTCCGCTTAGCGTGCACCCGATACGCGCACGCTCTCGGGTTGCGACAGGTCGGTGCTCCAGTTGGTCATCAAATCCATCAGAAACCCACTCGTCGTCATTCCCGTGCAACTGGAGCCCGCGGTACTACCAGGTTATACTATACCCCCTTAGGAGTGCAACGCCCTAGGGCCTTGCTCTTATGATATCTCGGTCGCAGATATTTGTAATTCATGTGCTTGTAGTTGTACTACTAGATAGATCCGTATATCGGGCCGACTACGAGATGCGCCGCTATCCATGCCCCCAGTACAGCAGCCGCGAGACCCCATGCTCTAGGTCTAATACCGACGCTAAGCCAGCCGAACGTTCTCGAGAGTGCCCCGGGCGTCAAGGCAACCAACCGAGCTAGATTAATGACCAATCCTGCAACTAGAAGCATTCCTGCGAAGGTGACAATGGAGAGTATTAGGCCTACGATATCCGTTCGAGCGAGTGCACCTACACCTTGAGGGATGAGAGTAGGGACTCTTAGCCAAATAAGCCAAGCGAGCCAGAGTCCTAGATAAGCGTCCTCCTTGAAACTTGATTCATCGCGCCAGTCTCTAAAATCATCTGGTAGCATTAGGTAGGCTCTGGCCGAAACAACCTCAATCTCTGCAATTCTTCCACGAAGAAGCATGGATGAACCGTGGTAAATCAGTATAGTTGCCAAGACGAATTCTACCCATAACCAGATTGACCCTGCTCCCAAAGCAGATAGGAGTGAAACAGGCAAGGCCCAAATGGAGAATCCGATAGCGGCTGCAGCCGCGGTCATGATCGAAGCGGCTCCCGGAAATAGTGGCTTTTCGGGCAGTTTCAATTCTCTGTCCCGGGGCATTGCCAGTATCAAAAGAGGTAGTAGAGCAGTTCCAAATACGAGACTTAGGATGGCCAAAGGATTGTTTCCTGATCCCCTAGTTGCTGATTCCACGGCTTCCTCTATCTCCATGGCGGACATGGTTCCCGGATTCCAATTTGTCACGAAACCGGCAGAGTCGATGACGATGACTGCGTCGGTCGCGCCGCTAGGAAAGGCCTTGCCTATGGAAGCGTCCGACTCATCCAGCAGAAGTGGCCATGACTCATTCAGTTGCATCGCATAGGTATCAAGATCGATTGCTTGAACGCCCTCACCGGTGGCAATCTGCACGAAGGCAACATTTTCCTGACTCAGTGCTTCGGCACCTCTGAACTCGTTCATCTGTCTAATTGAATTCGGAGAACCTGGGTGAAACAGGCCAACGACTAACGCATCGTTATCTTCGATTAGATCAGACAATGAGAATAATCCCCCATCGTGTGAAAGTAGTGTGAAAGAAGGCGCTGCACCATCTTGTCGTGGCACTTCGGGATCTATGTCTGGAAGGTGTACAGCAGGTCCGATTGCAGCAATTGCCAGTAAAAGTAGAACTCCGTAGGCAGGGAGAGGCAGGATGGCCTCTCTGATAGATGCACCAATCCATCCAACAATTGCAAGTGGAATAATCAGTATTGCCCACATAGAGGAAAGTAATGGGTCCTCTTCGGGGGGGATCTCGAATCTCAAGACTGCTATTACATCACAAGCCTCTCCGGGGTCTTGGTCAGTTAGAGCGAAGCAAGAGTCAATCATGTATCGGCCCGGTAGAATCGGTTTCTCGGAAGTCCAAGTCAGGATTGTCCGGTTCGCCTCACCTGTTCTAGTTCCATGAGGAATCTCAAAGTGTTCTAGACGCTGATCCTCCTTGCCGTGGCCATGCACCATCTCGTCCCAATCTAAGGGTCCAACAATCTGGATAATTTGTCTGTCAAAGTCGCCCGGACCCCAAGGAGAAATTGGTGTAAATTCAATTCTGACCATCCTATTCGAATCGACTCTGTAATCTAGCATCGGTTCGATTACATCTCCTTGGAAGATAATCCCTGAAGTAGCATCATAGGTACCCCACCAAAGAATCCCCTGTTGGATGCAATCGTGCTCCACATCTACGCTAAGTGAAATCATATCTCCCTCTGACATAGAAACATTGAGATTGTCTGCAATCACAGTGAATTCATGAGCCTCGAGGTAGGATTCCTGCATGGCAATTGAGTTTGTAACAGCGTTATCTAGCACCATTGTACTTCCCAACATCAAGGTGACATAGAATCTAGTCTCGGCCCCAGCAGCTCCAGGAAGGACGTTGGATAATCGGCATCCATCATTAGTGGAATCGAGGGAGGCGAACAGCCTCACACTGAGATTTCCCTCGAACCTGAAAGAGTTGGATAGAGGGGCTGATTCAATGTCGATGAGATTCGGATTCAGAGACGAACTAGTTCGTGTGAACTCTGCCTTGCCCAACGGCTCCCCTGTATTGGTCGACCAATTTCGGTCTAGGAATGGGTCGTTCACGGTCCCCTTGAGATAGAGCATGTGAGAATCTGGCAAGTTCCAATTAATCCCTGGTCCATCCAAATCTGTAGGCTCCTGAGCATAGGTCATCGAACTCATTGAAAGAGCGAGTAGCAATGCTAAGAGGGCTGCAGCAGCACTTCCAGCGGGTACTCTCGGACTATCTCTCATGGCATTCTCCAGAACTCGTACAGTACAAACCTCACTATCATCTGTCAGAACACTCTGCCCCATGCCATGAAGGCCATCAACGCCCCAGACAGAGTAGCCAGGAAGTTCACTGAGTGCTTTCCAATGTATCCTTCATTCTCCAGCAAAGCACCTAGAATCGAATCCACTTGGCAGCCTAACCATCCCACTAGGGCAATGAGAACAAAAGCCTCACCGCGAGAATCGACAAGTAGGGACGAATTGTGATGGAACCCATCATGAGAATATGGGATCATCAGGACTGAAACAGCAGCTATAACCAATGATCCAGACATCGCCGCTAAGGTCCCAGTAGGGGACATTCCTCCATTAGTACCCGGAGGCACTGCTTCCAAGTTGATGATACTGCGAGTCCTCGGATCGAGACTGCCAATCTCGGATGCCAGAGTATCAGATAGTGCGACTGAAGCACAACAGGCCATCCCGAGGAAATACCAGTCGCCATCCCCTAGCCAACTCAGTATGGCAACAATCGAAGGTGCAGCACCATTGGCTAGGACATTTCTCCAACCTCTGATTCCCTCATTTCCTTCATGAATCGACAAAGCACGCTTCTCCTCGAACTTCCACCTCGTAGCAATCGAGCCGAGAATGAGGAACACGACCATGATTGCAAGCCAAGTCCAATGGCCCAACAGAGACACCACAAGGCCAACCAACATGGCGGCCAACAAACCGCTGGCATCGAGCATTTTACGAATCCCTGAGGCCAGCAATAGGGCGGCGACCAGAGCCA
>CAYYAH010000032.1:0-12225 GCA_964470075.1 uncultured Candidatus Poseidoniales archaeon | reverse complement strand
GCGTCCTATTCTTGCTCTGAAACCCATCTTGGGCCCCCCACTTCTCATCATCATGGAAACGTCTTGGAACCCTTCCGACTTCAATCCTCGCCCGGATTCAGTACGGAGACACGGTCTCCTGTTGCTACCATGCCCTCTTCAACAACGCAAGCTAACCATCTCGACCAACCGAATTCCTGCTCATGATCGATTCTGGCAAATCTACCATCAATGAATGACTCCCCAATTTTTGTGCACGGCGCGCACGGTTCACTCAACTCCAGTACTGCAGCGCCAACTTTGACATGCATTCCGACTTTTAGCGAGGACCAATTGAGGCCCTCGATGGTGATATTCTCACCAGTCGAGCCGACAGATATCGGGTGCCCCTCAGCTTCTAGTTGCCCAATCCTCTCGAGAGAAAACAGGGAGACTGCTCGGCTAGAAGTACTGCCTCTACGCTCGGTTCTGAAGACATTGTAGTCCCCCTCTAACCCTTCGACATGGATTCTCGCTGCACTAACAGGATGCTTGGGTACTCCACCCTCAGCGCAGACATTGATTGAGTGAACTACAGCGCTCATTGTACCCCCTCGGGAAAGTCGAATGGGAAATCCAATCGATTAAGCATTTCGAGATATCTGTCGGCAAACTCCTCGACGGGATCACTCATCACGTGCTTCCAATATCTCCATGCTGCAATTGATAGCGTCGCATATCTGTATATGACTGGCAGGGCCCGTTTTTCGGACTCTGTCAGTGGGCGCACTGATTGGTAACCAGTCAACAGGGCGTCCCAACGCTCCAAAACCGGAACACCGTCCTGCCATCCACATCCAACGAATGCCATGACTAGATCGAATACACAAGGCCCAATCCAAGCCTCCTCAAAATCGATGATAGCTGCAACACTATTTCCTCCAATCACATTGTCCGGGAACAGATCTCCGTGCAGAATCCCTTCAGGCAAATTATTGGGGATTTGTCCCTTCAACTCCACCGACTCGTTTCTGAGGCGCGCAATGAATTCGGGCCATTGCGCCTCAGGACCAGAATCTTTGTACATTCGCTCAAACAGACTCCAGCCCATTCTGTAATCGCGCGAAAAACAATCAGCCAGTGGGATATCATGCATCATTGCCATCGACTCACCCAGACTTTCTAGGGCAGACGAATCCGTACTCAGCATACCTCCATCGACAAAGGGCATTAGGGTCCAGGCCACACCACCTCTCAGAGCATACCGCTCATCGTCTGCGAGTTGTATTGGGACCGAGGTCGGTATTCCGTGCTGCTGCAGATACAGTTGCCTCTCAATCACTGTCCGGACCCCTTTCTCACTTTGGGCGTTCCATATCTTCAGTACCAAGCGTGTACCATCAGACAGAGTCAGCAGCGAGTTCGAGTTGTCCCAGCCTCCATCTAGGGGTTCGATTGAATCTACACTGGGTAGGCCAGCGAGAGCAGTCAGCCAATTGGAATCATCAACCGAGACTCCAACCGACATCTCATCCCTCGCTAATTATCGCATGAAGTCGCTCGGCATGTTTCTCTGGAGTCAGGCCCAACTCTTCGATTCGAGTTAGTCCGTTGCGAGCCCACCGCTCTCTGGTCCCATCATCACGAGCCTGTCCTAGAGCACGATTCCAAGCATCAAAATCTCCTCTCTCGACCAATCTACCATTCAATTGGTCGACCACAGTCTCAGTGTATCCCCCTTCGTTGACGAAAATTGGAGGGACGCCCAGAGCCATAGCTTCAATCGGAGTCAATCCGAAAGCCTCACCATGAGCGAGACCAATTACTGCTGCCGACCGTCTCATGACTGCCTGCATGACTTGTGTAGTCAGACCTGAGAGCACCTTCACTGAGACCCCTTTACTCTCTCCATAGCGTCGCAATGAAGCGTTTTCACTTTCTTTACCTCCTCCGATAACGACGAGACCTAGTCCACTTCCTGCAAGATGCTCGACGGCTTCATAGATGCCCTTGAACCTAGATAATCGTCCAACCGTCACAGCATATTCACCTTCAGACAAACCTAGTTCGGGGGTTGAAGAAGACTCAGTGTAAGAAGCCACTCTAGAGAACTCCGAGAGATCAACAGAGGGGTACAGAACCCCACCTTTGATTCCATATATTCGGTGCAGATTGTCGGCAGAGAAGCCGGAATTAGCAGAAACACTCCACAATGGGTTGACAGAGAAGCCCCGGAAGGACCTCTCAATTCTCCTCCTCTGCATGGTTTGTAGCAGGTGCATCAGCCCGGGCCTCCAACCCCCACTCCCATCTGGGTTGAGGTGGCTGACATCGTCGTGGATACCCGGCTTCGACTCTAGATAGTGCAGATGGAGAGGCTTGTCCGCAGGCACGAGGGCTGGAAATTCCATTGACCCATTACCACCTGTCAGATGAATCGCATCGGCCCACTCTATCGCATCGAGTACCTGCTCATGCTTTCTCCAAGCCGCCGCTGCGCTACGCTCCTGACCCCCGGTAATCTCGTTGAGTAGACCCTCCCCAGCTCGCCATTGGTTTACAGGCTCTAGTACTGGTATACCGCTCGCCAATAGTTCGGTGCGTTGCGAATCGAGAAGATTAAGACACGCAAATCTGACTTCAAACCTCTCGGCTATGTGGGGTATGTTGCGCATTAGATCACGAGCTGCACCACCATTCGCAACCATGGCAGCTTTGACTACCAACAGCCTCTGCTTGTCCTCGCTCACAAGTCCACGATTGGGTACGCACGATAAGGGCCTTCGGTCATTTAATTCAAGTGCGGACTTCCTCTCGCGGTGCCATGGTCGACATCGCATCACCAATATTGGGAAGTTTTCAGGACTCTCTTGATGGGGCCTTTGGAACATCTCTGGGATGGGTCATGGGTCACTTAATTCTGGTCGGTACCGTGGCTTTGATTGTAATAGCTATCAGGAACCGTGACCACATCGTCAATCAGTCTGGCTTCTCCAGAGATACTCTGGTGGATGTAGCGGCCACCGGTGCAGCGACCTTGTTTCTATTAGCTATCTTCACGAATACTTTCGGCTGGCCGCTAGCACCCGCACTCGCTTTAGCACTCGCCTCAGCACTTTCCCTCAGGTGGCATATTTTAATCGTCGAATGAGCGCCGCCTACGTCGGATAACAACTACTACTATTGCGAGCACTATGACTACGAACACTCCACCAATAATCACGGGCGCTTCTTCAGAATAGTCTCCAAATATTGAGTCATTACCAGTTAAATCGATAATACCAATACCAATAGATTTCGGCTCTATCTTGACATCAATTCGTTCGTTCTGGCATGAATTCGGAATATTATCGCCCCAGTCTTCTTCCCACACAATTTTGATGCATCCATCCCAAGTTTCCCCAAGATTCGAAGGAGTCAGTATCTGGAATTGGCAATTAGTAGAGGAACCCCCTGTTTGTATCTGAAGATTGCAAGGCGCACTTTGGTCAACGAAACCAGACGGCCAAGAATTAGCCCCACTATTAGATATCATGATAGGGCTAAAATTGGCAACCGAATCGTCATTACTTGTACAAGAAAAAGAAGTTGAGAACACAATCACATCTCCAGCTTCTATCGTACCTCCCCCTTGGCCCATGGTCCAGTCACAAGACACAAACGGAACAACAACAACTGTCACCTCTGAATATTCTGGAGAAGTAATCAAACTAACCTGGATGCCATTTGCTTCTACAACTTGAGCAGAGATATTGACTAGATATGAGCCGGAAGCATGACCCTCATCTCCTCGGACAGCAACCTGGAAACTTACTTCAGACCCGGCACCAACTATGGCCGATGCAGGAGCGGCTGTAGAAAACGTACCACCCTCAACGGTAACCTCGACCTTTTCTGAATGAATGGTTGGATTTTCCAGTACACAGTAAACGATGGAGGTCCTTGTTGAGCCTGGCCAAACTTCCATCTCAGCGGGTTCATCGCATGTGATGTTGATCTCGGGGTAGATTCCCTGCGCCGAGGCGACAGGGACGAAAACGCCCATTGACCCAATCAAGAAGATTAGAGTCACCAAGACAGACCCCCTTCTCATGGTAATAGCCCACCCTCTAAACGGATAGATATTGTCTCCTTAATCGCCATTTTTCCTTTGTTTATCCACTCAAAGCATTCATGGCGACCCCTAGGGTCGCCCGAACCCATGAGTGAGGGTGCGGGCAAACCCCCAGTAGTCATCGCCAGTCCTGAGACCACGGTCACCAGTGGTACCGATGTTCAGGAGAAACTTATTGCTGCAGCAAGAGTCTTCTCCGACCTACTCAAGCCTACTTTAGGACCTCGTGGTCTGGACAAGATGTTGTACAAGACCGATGGCAATACAGCCATCACCAACGACGGTGCCAAGATTGTCGCTGAACTCATGGTCAAACATCCCGCTGCCAAGATGATGGTCTCTATGGGCAACTCACAAGAGGAAACATCTGGTGACGGCGTCACCACTACAATGCTGCTTTGTGGAGCCCTTCTTGAAGAGGCAAACAATCTGCTACGCAAGGGATTGCACCCACTCACTCTTGTGGATGGATACAGACTAGGACTTGCTGCATGCATTGAGCAGATGGATACCGATGCCCGAGAAGCCTCCGAGAAGCGCCTTACTGCAGTAGCCGAAACCGCGCTGCGCGGCAAGGGCGCAGAGGCCGCATTGGACCACTTCTCATCAATCATCTCGGAGGCTCTGAGTATACTTGCCGATAATCGCGATAACACAGGCGCCGAGCATGTTTCGATGTTCAAGACTGGCCATGGAGGCTTGAGGGACTCAAGGCTGATACGAGGCGTTGTCGTCAACCGGAGGGTACTGATGGACAATCTTCCAAATCATCTCAAGGATGCCAAGGTGGCTGTATTGGGTGGGGATTTGAAGATTCGTTCGATGACCAGGGATGCCGAAATAAAAATCACCAGTGCTGATCAATTGGACTCATTCGTCGATGCTGAAAAATCGCGCAAGGATGCAATTGCAGATGCGGTGATTTCCAGCGGGGCCAGAGCGGTTCTATGCGCGGGAGAAGTAGACCGTGACATATTGCATAGACTCTCTGACTCCGAGATTATCGCTGTCGGTGAGTTGGATGAGTCTGAACTCAGAAATGCAGCAGAGGCGACCGGAGCCAACATTGTCGACTCGGTGCTTGACATCGGTGCAGATGACCTAGGTGTATGCGGCTCATTGGACTGGGAGAGAAGAGAAGCCTCAGATCAAGTGGAAGACATAATTCGAATCGACGGCTGCCCTAACCCACGAGCAGTCACTATCGAGGTTGGAGGCAGTGGAGATACCGCTACTGAGGAAATCATTAGAGGTCTGCACGACTCGCTCAGAGCGACTTCAATCGCACTGGAAGACAATGAGGTACTTCCAGGAGCTGGATCAATACAGGCTAGGATGGCGGCAGCCGTGCGCCGTGCATCTGAGAAGGAACCGGGCCGAGCAAGACTGGCGATGGATGCATATTCTCGAGCCTTGGAGATTATTCCGGCGACATTAGTCGAAAATTCGGGTGGAGACCCTCTCGATCGAATTCTAGAATTGCGTGCAGCAGTAAATGAGGACGAGTTCTTTGGCATCACACCCGAGGGCAGCGTGGGACCAGCAACAGGTGTATGGCACCCCAGAGCAGTCATTGAGGAAGGGCTTGAGTCGGCCACCGAGACGGCCATGAGCATGCTTAGGATAGACCAGGTCATCTCTGCTAGGGGAGACTAGTTTCGTACGAACTCTTCAAGTCCCTCGCACACACGCATCCACATGGCGCAACCACGTGCGTTGCTCAGTGTTTGGGACAAGGCTGGCATCACGGATTTGGGCAAGTCTCTCTCAGACATGGGTTGGCAGATTCTCTCCACCGGAGGAACCGCCAAAACACTCAGAGAAGCTGGTCTGGAAGTAACCGATGTCTCTGAGGTGACTGGCCATCCAGAAGTTTTCGATGGGCGTGTCAAGACCCTCCACCCAGCAGTGCATGGAGGCATTCTTGCACGACGCAGCAACGAAGACGACATGTCGACCTTGACCGAACTTGGTTATGGCACCATTGATTTGGTCTGCATCAATCTGTATCCGTTCGAGGCCACAGCTGCGCGAAACCCCCCCGCTTCTGAAACCGAACTCATCGAAATGATCGACATCGGGGGCCCTACTATGGTACGCTCAGCCGCAAAGAACCACATCGATGTCGTTGTGCTGACCGACCCCGCTCAATATGCAGGTGTGCTAAACTCGCTAGCCCACGCAGATGGCAACCCCTCTGGCGTGAATCAAGACACTAGACAAAACCTCGCGCTAGCCGCATTCCAAACCACCGCTGCCTACGATGCAGCAGTCTCCAATGAGTTGGAGAGCCGATTCATGGACGAGGATGTACCTTCTCGCCTTCATCTCTCATCAGGGGTGCAAACGAGACTACGTTATGGTGAGAATCCACATCAAACTGCAGCTTTCTATCCGGCAGCTGGCTCGCCCTCGGGCCTTGCTGCTGCCGTTCAGCACGGCGGCAAACCACTTTCTTACAACAACTATCTCGATTTAGACGGGGCTTTGAAACTGGCTCGCTCACTGCAAGTTACCTGCTCCAATGAACCCCATGCCTGTGTAATTATCAAGCACACGAATCCTTGCGGGGCTGCAGTTGATCAGACCCAAGTGGGAGCATGGGAGAATGCTCTTGCTAGCGACCCAGAGAGCGCCTTCGGATGCGTCATTTCATTCACTCAGACAGTTGAGAAGGCAACCGCCGAGTCCATTGGAGACCACTTCTTTGAGTGTATGATTGCGCCAGGGTACCAGCCCGAGGCACTCGAGATATTATCAACCAAGAAGAACCGTAGAATGCTCACATTAGATTCCATTGACCCGCGTGTAGATGAGGTCAGATTGCGGCAACTAGACGGCGGCTGGTTGGCTCAGGTTCAGGGACCACCGGGAATTGATTGGGACGAAATCAAATGCGTCACTGACAAACAGACCGATGTCTCCGAGACAGCACTCGCCCGATTCGGCTCGACGGTACTGGCGGAAGTCAAATCTAACGCAATCCTTCTTGTTGCTAGAACCGAAACCGGGTGTGCGACAGTGGGTGTCGGACCAGGGCAGACTAGCAGGGTTGAGGCAGTCAGGATTGCAGCCCGCAGGGCTGGAGAGAGAGCCAAGGGCTCGATGATGGTCTCAGATGCATTCTTCCCATTCCGGGATGGGATTGATACAGCAAATGAAATCGGCGTGAAAACAGTTGTTCAACCGGGTGGCTCCGTGAGGGACCAGGAGTCTATTGACGCGGCAAACGAGCATGGCATGGCGATGCTGTTTACGGGTACTCGACTATTCCTACACTGAAGACAGGCACACTAAACGGTAACAATCCACTTTCTGAACCAAATCACGAACCCCGCTACTAGAATCATTAGCAGGATGGACCTTTTACTTGTCAAATCCAATGCCACATCAATCATCTCCTTGAATTTCAAAAGCTGCAAGATCTCCTACAGATTCAAACAGGCTTGGCCCACTTCCTAGATAGTACACCGACCCAAGCCTACCTCGCGAATCTTCAGGAGTCGAGTTGTTGCTACTAGCACAGGAGTCGATACAACCGTCTGCGAAGGCCACATACACCCTACCTTCTCTGTCTATGTGCAGGTCATTGAAGTCGAGGAGGTTGCGGTTTGAGCCCCCTATATCCCTACAATCACCACTGTTCAGACAGATGCTGCCTACTTGGACAGGGTCCGGTGAAACTCTGACGGTGTGGAAGATTGGTTCTGGATCCAATGCGTTGAGGCTGTAGGTGATGTACAGGTAGTAGCTGACATTGGCAGGAGCATAGTGTGCATTTCCATCCCACGGCTCCCCATCTATATCGGATTGATTCAGTTCACTCCCATTCTCACTCCCAAGATATGTAATTGCAATCCTCCCCGGGTCGCCTGCATCAATCTGAGGGAATACGGTAGAGATTACTGCGCTCGGACTGATTCGTATACTGGTCTGTTCCCATGTCTCCCCTGAATCAGTGCTTCTAGACATGTAGACGCCTTCGTCTGCACCCGTCCAGATGTGATATGCATTGGATTCCGTGTCTGTAGCAACCTCTGAGTTTTTGCGAGGATTGGGAGTGCCCACATCTTCGCCCATGGATCGATCGAACCAAGAAAAGCCGTTGTCATGTGAGACTATCACAGTTGGTGTAGCAACACGAGGCGTGACGTACACAGTGCCATCAGGCGCGGAAGTGATGGCTCCATGCAGCCCACCGTTCGTGGTGGCCAATCCAAAGATCTGTCCACCCGCGACAAAATTGAGACCGCCATCAAAACTGGTGTAGCAGAAGATTCCTGCAAGTTTGTTGTAACAATAGTATACAGCCGTCTCGTAGAGATTTTGTGTGAATTGGCCAGCATTTCCGTATGGCCCCTCTCCCGTCCAAGGGCCGGTTGCCAATTTGATGTGATCATTGATTGGTGTCGTGCCGGAGTCATGCGGATTACCTACCCAAGTTAATCCATCATCATCGCTAACACAAATCCAAGACGTCTCCAAGCCCTGCATCTGTACATTGAAGATCCGGTCGGTCACAGGATCCACCCAACCCCATGGGTCATTGGTTTGGAATGCGCACATCCATCCTGTAACATCCTCCCAGGATTCTCCGTGGTCACAAGAACGCATGACCTTCTCAAAAGCAATGAAGAATATGCAGCCACTTGAGGTGACTCCTATGCTAGGCTCAGCCCCTTCCTCACCAACATTACTGAAAACGAAGCTGAGATTGAGTGGCTCCACATCGACAGGAAGACCATCACTTCCAGTGACGAACCAACCCTCTGGAAGACCTTCTTCCTCTGGCTCGGGCGGCGTTGGATCATCGCCAAAGCATCCGGTTAGGGATGCCGAGAGCATCAGTATGACGACCATTGTAGAGGCTGCGCGCACGATATGACGGGCCTGACTTCAAGCAATTACCTTTGGCATCGAATGAGGCTAAGCTACAGCTTCGATGCGAGCAACTTCCTTCGACATCGACAGAGCATCATATCCCGAATCAGATACTTTCCAATTCGGTCTTCTGACTTCTGAGGCAGCCTCAATCATTCCCCCATTCCTCAACTCGGAGAGGTGATGGCTGAGCAATTGCCTCGAGATTTGCAATTTCTTTCTGATGTCGGGGCCCGACATACCGAGGTTACCCGAATTCGCAAGTACCTCCATTATCGCCAATCGAGTTCCAGAAATAGGATTCTTGATTCTGCTGACCTCTTCTTTGGTTAGACTGGATATTGCATAACGACGCAGCTTTCCGTCTCTCCACGAAATAATCTGACCTGTTGATTCGAGTAAGTGAAGGTGGTAGGCAGTGACACCGTTGGCAAGACCGAGGGCGTCCCTGAGTGCGGAGAAGTGAATTCCAGGATTAGCCTCAAGATACCCGAGTAGCCTACCACGGGTCAACATATCATCGCGATTGCTCTTCATCCTCGCTAGCATCGGAGATACCAGAGCCACCAGTACGGTGACCTTGACAAATTCGAGGAACATAGAGCCGACTAAGAGAGATCCAAGCGCCCCAATTCCACCTGCAATGAGTTGTCCTGGCAAGGGTGAATCTTCATCCTCGCCATCACCTCTCTTCACGACCGGTTGACTTTCTTCATCGCCACCTCTATCGTCTTCAGAAGCATCACCCTCGGCCATCATTGCCGGAATCTGCGACTCTTCCTGATTGTCCCCTTCAACGAGCGTAACCGCATCGTTCATCATCCAACCTCCGCAGAGCAGAGCAGCCACCGCCAAAGCGGTCACGATACGCACCGTACGGACACCTTCCATCACTATGCGCAGTGCTACTTTGCCTATGACTGGCGTGGTGAGATGATTTGACATGACGTAGTGGTCTTGAATAACGGAACTCTCATCACGGGCCGAGCGAGATGACCGAGGAGCATGAGCAAGCCGATGTCGAAGAGCAGAACCTCGAGGAGGACATGCTCACCGCTGCTCGCTCGGTTATTCGAACATGTATGCAAGTCAGACCGCACGAGAATGTGCTAGTGGTGACCGACCCAACCACCTCAGAGGTCGGCAGATCGCTGTATGAGGCTGCATCTGAGGTTACCGACCGCATTCTGATGATGATGATGCCACGTAGCCACATGCAGGGCAACGAGCCGCCGGCCTCGGTCGGGGATCTTATGAGACGTCAGAATGTGGTATTGCTAGCCACCAAAAACTCACTTACTCACACTAGAGCAAGAATAACCTCTTCGCGAGAAGGTGCTAGAATCGCCTCCATGCCAGGAATCACACAAGAGATGATGGCCTCAGGAGGGATGACTGCAGATTACAATACCCTGCAAAAAGAAATCTCGAGCTTGAACCCGCTCCTCAGAAGAAGACGCGACGTCAGGGTTACGAGCGAGGCCGGAACCGACATTAGATTCAGAACCGGCGCTCGATGGGTACTCGAAGATAATGGAATCTGCAATCGACCAGGCCAAGTCACCAACCTGCCGGCCGGCAAGGTATTCGTATTACCAAAGGAACAATCAATGAATGGTAAGATTGTGATTGACGGTTCTTGGGAGGGAATAATACTGGAAGAGCCAATCACATTTCTCATCGAGGATGGCTTGGTTTTGAGTATCTCTGGTGGCGAGGCAGCAGACAATATCCAAGCAGTACTCGACGAGGCGAGAGTCGGCCTGCGCCCGAGCCGAGCCAATCTAATCAACACAGTAGCCGAATTCGGCTTTGGTATGAATCCGAGAGCTAAGATTTCGGGCAAGCGCCTTGAGGATCAAGTGGTACGTGGCGCGGCATACTTCGGATTTGGCGATAACTCTGCTCTAGGTGGCTCAGCCAGTGTAGGTGTCCACATGCGTGGAGTAATGCTCAATCCAACAGTGGAACTCAACGACGTCGACCTCGTGGTTGAAGGCAGAATCACTGCGAGGAAGAGGTGAGCGAGTGCGCGCTCTTGTTTGGTGCAATGGCGACACGCCCTCTGAAGCCATCCTCGCCGGATTAATCGACGGAGCCACTATCTTTGGAATAGACGGAGGGGCCGACAAAGCCTCCAAAGCCGGTTTCGAGGTTTCTGAGGTACTAGGTGACCTAGACTCACTCTCTGGGGTTTGGGCCGGCCAGACGACAGAACTTGCAGATCAGTCAAGCAGCGACCTTGCGAAGTCACTCAATCTACTCGCCCAAAGAGGATTCCAGGAGATTGATGTAGTAGGTTGCGAGGGGGGCTCAAGCAGCCATCAATTGGGTAATTGGGCCACTCTTTGCGAAGCAATTGGAGGGCCTACAATCAGATTGCACCATGCGGATTCTATTATCCACAGAATTCATTCTGAGGAAAGAGAATTGAGCATTAGTGAAGGAAACCAATTCTCAGTATTCGCGCTCACACCGTGCAGCAATGTGCGAATAGAGGGCGCTCAATGGGAACTGCACGGTTCTGAAATGTCACTTTCGACACAGGGACTTCACAACACCTCACAATCTGAGAGCGTGAAAATCGGAGCCGATGGAATACTTGCCGTAGTGGTCGACAGGATGTAATCAGTCGTCTTCACTCTGCGGAGACGGATCTCTGGACAGCATCAATGCAATCGGACGAGTCCTTGAGTCCGACTCAAGCGCAATCTTCATGATTACAGCAAGAGGGACGCCTAGAACCATCCCCATGACTCCCCATGCCCATCCCCAGAATGCAACTAGTAGCAGCAGAACAATCGGAGACATGTCAAGTCGCTGACCGGCCAACTGAGGCTCGACTATGGCGCCCCAAGCCTGTTGATTGAGGACTAGAATCAAAATCAAACCAATCGCCCAAGTCGGGCTAAGTACGATGAAGCCAAGGAAGATTGGTGGAATCAGAGAAATCAAAGCTCCGACATATGGGATGAAGTCCATCATGAAGGTTATCGAGGCCCACATAAACCAACCTGGAATGCCTAGCCACCATAGTACAAAGCCTGCGATTACTGCCTGTCCGAACGCCACCGTGGCACGAGTCACCACATAGGTGTTGATACCTGCTCCAGACGAGCTGGCAACGGCCTCAATCCGCTCGACATCTTCAGGGTAAGCAGCCTTGAGTCGGCGAGGCAGAGTCTCTGCCTCGAGGATAATGAATAGAAGAAAAATCAGTACAGTCACCGCACTAGCGGTGAAACTTGCAAGCGAACCAACGAAACCAGTCA
>CAYYAH010000031.1:0-12341 GCA_964470075.1 uncultured Candidatus Poseidoniales archaeon | reverse complement strand
CTCGCTCAGTAGTGATACCGGTTGATCCGGTAGCAGTAACTCGTACTACATACACGCCTTCAGTGGAGAATTGGTGTGACTCTTCAGGCATTGCTGGGTCAGAAGATGAGTCATCGCCCCAGTCAATCGAAATTGAAACAGGTCCGATTGAATCCTCAGCATGAGTACTGATTGTGATTGACTCTGCCAGATTCAGATGAATTCGGCCTTGCGGTGAAGGATTGGTTGAGGCGGTTAGTGTAGGTGCATCTGCATGATCGATTCTAATTGCCTTCTGGTCCACTGCGATGTAGCCAAGTGGGTCGGTTGCTGTCACGATTACAGAGTAGGTACCTGGCTCGCCCCAGATGTGCTGCCCCGATAGGTCGCGAACCGTTGCCCCGTCAGCGAAGTCAATCTCAACTGTCAACTCGTCACCGTCCAAGTCGGACACCTCGACTGACCAATCAACAGGGACTCCTGCGATTCCCTCAGCTGGCAGGTCCAGAGAGGCCGTAGGTGCCCGGTTTGGCTCAAGCAGAGTGAAGATCACGGCTGCTTGGGATGAGGCACCCATTGAATCAGTGAGTTCAACTTCGATAGTGTGAGTCCCCACAGATAGGAAGCCAGCGTCGAAAATTAGACTGTTTGAGGTCTGAACGAGAGCACCATCGAGCCTCCAGTTAGCAATGAACGGAGCAGTTCCTTGCTCAATCACCGCAGTTGCTATGACTTGGTCGTTAGTAGTGGTCGGTGTACCTTCTAGTTCAACACTGGCCGAAACCACCGTCGGCTCTGGCTCTTCGACAATCTCCTCAGTGGCACCCAGGCATCCTGAACTCAGCATGAGGGCAACTAAGAACAATCCAGTGTGGATTCGACGACGGGCTATTCTGGCAGTAGTTAGTGTATGCATTGCAAAGGGGCTATTCTTACCACCTTAAAGGAAAGTGGGTCATTGGATTTGTCAAGGTGCCTGTGAGAGGGGTTCAACTAGTGTCGCCCACAGTCTAATGCCCTCTTCTGTAAGCTCTCTGTCAGTCCTCAAACCACGCCTTTTCCTAGTGATTAAACCTTGAGCTTCCAAGCGCTTTAGATGATGTCCCACCAGTTGCTGACTAGAACCAATTGTAGAAGCTAACTCCCTTTGTGTCGGAGACTTCTCTCCGTCTTCATGCTCGGCGATTGAACGTAGCACCATCAGAGCCACATCGCTCAGTTGGTTGGCGTCTATTGGCCGTGGTAGATTGGATATCTCCGCGGCTCTATCGACAGCTGAGGTATAGTACCTCAGTAATCGGCCGTCTCGTCTACACCACACCTTACCCTCGTTCTCCAAAATCCTCAGGTGATGAACGGCCTGATGATTGCCCATCTCAAGCGCACGAATGATGCCAGACAGGTGGCATCCCGGGTGAGCGGTCAGGAAACCCTCGAGTCTTCCTCTCTGGTAAGTCCCGGCGAGAGTCCCAGTACCCTCAGTTACTCTGAGTTGAGAGAATCTTCCCATCGATCTAATCATCTTCGCTCTAGTCGGCTCGTCACCGGCCGAGACCAGAGCTAGAGAGAGTAGAACGATTGCTAGGGCAGCTGAGACTTGTGGCAGTACTGGAAGTGAAAACGGCACACGATCGCTCGTTTCCACTTCATTTTGCTCTGGTTGCTCAATCGTCGTTGTGTCGTCCGGGATGCTCCAATAATCGCTGATACTCAAGGTGCCATCAGTCGAAATTGACAGAGTGAATCCAATCTTTTCGCCCTCTTCTAGGTTAAGAATCAGTCCCGGTTCGGGATGCGGCTCAATCAGGAGGCCTTGCGAGTCCTCTAGCATCCAAACACCGGGCGAGGTCCTCACCCACGTAGCCTCTTGATTTGCTGTGACTGTGGGTGCGAGAACAACTAGGATTGCGAGTATCGTGAAAACGAGAATGTTGGTGCGATTCGCACTCGCTGACGCACCTACCATGTTGACTCGGAGATTCTTGTATGGATTAAGGGTCTTGGGTCGTAGTGTTTGTCACAATCAGTTGTGTGTTAGTTCTGCATCTGCCAGATTAGACCACCACTTAGCTAGAGGGATGAACAGTGCTAGGCCGACTATACTACCTGCCAGCCAAGCCATTGGGTTCTGCATTAGGGAAAGAAACTCATCACCCCAAATTCCCAGAATGAGAGCTGCGAGACCGAACCGGAGACCTCTGCCAAACAAACCAGCGATGATGAATAGGCGCAGATCCATCCTGCCAGCTCCTGCAGCCCACGCTAATGCCTTGTATGGGATGGGAGAGACCGCGGCAACGAAAATTCCTGCAGAACCGTATCTAATAGTAAGGTTCTCGAGTCTGCTCACTGTATTCTCGCTGGCGAACCTCTCGAGCAGTGGCCTTCCTGCATAGGCCCCTATCCCATATCCTCCAATTGCCCCTAGAACACTTGAGAGAGTGGCCACTAGAACGATTATCAATATCTCCATTGAGGTATCTGATCCCAATACCATTGGTAGGATTAGTAGGTCAGGAGGGGCTGGTTGGAACGCCGCTTCGGTAGCAGAAACAATGGCTAGACCGAGCAGTCCGAAGCCGTCAGCCCAGCCAATAATGGAATCCGTGATGTCCTCCAGCACACCCTCGGCTCCTCCATATTCGGCATATACGTTGCTTTCCCACGGCAAGCAAGGAACAGGTAGACGACCCTATATTGCTGTTAGCGGGCGCGAGGGTATGACTTCTGGCGAGGTGCTGGACACGGCTGCTCTTCTGGCATGGCCTGTAGAGAGGATGAGAGGAGGATTAGTAGTTCCAGGCCAAAGGTCAGAGTTGGTCCGTATTTCTCCAGATCGGGAGCTCGCTTTGGAAGCGGCCGAACTTGTCTGGGCCACTCCAAGTGAAGATGCTCTATCCAAAGCTAGAGAACTGGCTACCAAGACTGGAGATATGGCAGGCCTCTCTAGTGTTGATTTCGATCTTCTGGCCCTCGCTGTAGAGAGAGGATCAGTTCTGGTTACTGACGACTACAGGCTGCAGAACCTTTGCGAGTTAGCAGGAATCGCATGGTCATCGGTGACTACAGAAGGAATTCGCTCGATGTGGTCATGGCAGTTGCGATGTTCTGGCTGCCGCTCGATTGTTGATACACCGGATTCACCCTCGCCGGATAAGAACCTGGGAAATTGTCGAGAATGTGGCTCCGAATTGGTTCTCAGGCGCCGTAGATGATTACTGATCTTCAGCGACTTCTTCGGCAATGCCGCCTCTGTCCATATCTCGCTCTGCTGTAGACGGGTTTGCAACCTCACTGACTGCCTTTTGATACTCGCCCTTCGCTAATCCTAGAGATCGGGCCAATTCAGGTATCCTCTTGGCTCCAAACAAAAGTGCGAATGCTCCAATCAGAATTGCAGCTTCACCGGGTCCAATCCATCCCATTGAATCTAGGCGAGGGTTTCACCGTTCAAATGCTTCGGCTGAGGAATGTCTCATCCACCCGAAACAGGAGGGAGTAGTGCAACTTCCGAAGAATCTGCCAGAGGAGTGTCTAGGGGAGCTCCAATCTGACCGTCGATAGCGACTCTCAGACCCGATTTGAGGTGTCCAGTCAATTCGAATCTCTCGATGAGTTGTTGAGCCGTGGTTCCCAGCTCCAGAGCTACCTCGACCTCCCTTTGCCCCATACTCTCTGCAAGAGGCCCGAAGAGCAGCATCTTGACTTTGACGGCCTTGCCAGGATTGGCCATGGCAATCGCAGCCAATCCATGGTCATAAACCTCTGACTCGCAGGGACTAAACCCCGAATGCCCCGGGACGACGCATGGTCGATGTTAGGGCAGTAGTGTTCGATTGCGATGGAGTACTCACTGACAACGGCTCGTCGTGGCAGAATATTCACGACTACTTCGGCACAGAGAATCTTGTGATGCTTGAGAAATTTCTCAATGGAGAAATCACGGATGATGAATTCATGGCTGATGATATCAGGCTGTGGACAGAAGTCCAACCACGTATTCACCGTGATGATATCATGCGCTGCTACTCAGGAATCAGTCTCATAGAAGGTGCGCGAGAAGTTGTTGAGGAATTGATTCGGAGGGATGTCTTCGTCGCAATAGTATCTGCAGGAGTCGATATATTCGTGGGCGTAATCGCCAACATGCTGAGCGTTGATGATTGGGCTGCCAATGGTTTCGACTGGGATGAAGAGGGGTGGCTACGTGGACCTGCTCCGACTAGAGTGTATTCTCATGACAAGGGAATTATGGTAGAGAAGTTGTCAAGAATCAAGGAGTTAGCGCCCGAAAATATCGTCTCTGTGGGAGATTCAAGTACCGATCTCTCAATGATGATTCCCGGTTCCGGGTTTATCGGATTTAATCCAGCCAGACAGAGAGCAAGTGATGCATTTGAGAATGCAGGAGTCCCGGTAGTAGACAGTAAGGACCTGAGAGATATCTGGTGTCACATCTTCGAGGGAGAAACGTTTCCCCAATCAGGCGAAGGGGATTGATGCTGTAGCGTGAGTGTGTAGATTGACTACGGTCAGTATGCATGGCTTAGGCTGGAATCCAAGCATGCGTTGGTAGTCGGTCTGATCCTGCCAAGTTGAGCTGTGCACCATTGTCACTCCCTTGTGATTACCAACATAATGTCCGTGGACGTGGCCTGTGACAAAGATGTCCGGAACCGTAGAGATGACCAGCCTATCCTCTGGCTCGGGAGAGAGTGGCGTCTTTCCACCCCATGAGGGAGCTAGGTGCCTGCGCTCCAGCATCGCTCTCATCGCCAGCTCTGGTTCGGCATAGGTCACTGAGCGCAGAGTAGCAACGAAGTCGTCGATACTCTTGCCGTGATATGACAAGACTCTGACTCCGTGCAGACTGAAGTCACACGGATTACCAACGAATACCGCATCGGAGTAATCCTGCTGGACTTCCGGGTCCAAAGCAGGCTGGGGCTCGGCCGGTCGAACTGCATCGTGATTACCTGGCAGGATGATTAAATCCACCCAATCCGGTAAATCCTCAAGCAACCGGGCTAGTTCACCATACTGCTGGAATAGATCAGTGATGGCTAGATGGCGTTCCTGTCCCGGATATATGCCAACGCCATCGACTCCGTCCCCATTGATTACAAAGTACTTGATTGTCTTAGCAAGTGGGTCGGTCTTGAACCACTCCACCATCTTCTCCCATTGAGGGGCCAAGAAGGTCTTGCTGCCCACGTGAACGTCTGAGAGGAAGGCAGCCGAAACCGCCTCATCAGCACTTGCAGCAGCCTTCGTGTGCCTCCCCATTGGAGGCATGTGTATGTCGGTAACAATGAGCAGAGGATTGCCTTCAATCCTGAAATATCCACTTACCCCTACTACATCATCATCCATCAATCCATCAAGTGCTGGGTGAAGGTGTGAAGCGTCCGAAGGAGTCATCAGAGAACACCTGATTTGCATCGTCTCATCCTCAATGACGAAATTGAGCCTGCCCGAGCCCCTGGCCCACCTAGTTTCACATACTAACCCAACGAGAGTAATCTCGTACTCATTGCTCGAATGTCTCTGCTTATTCCTCCAAGCCTCTGCATTGCTGATGGGTCTGCGTGGCAGAGAATGCGAAGTCATCATCATCTGACGAATCTGTCTGAGTCGGTCCGAAAAGCACGACTGCATGTCCCCCATCTTCCCCTCTGTGGTCGAATTACCTGTGATATCGAAGTGAACTTCGATCTCAGCGTCCACGTCCCTTGCGTGCATAGGAAAGTCATCCAAGCTGTAATGCTCTAATCCGTGCCTTCGTATTGGCGGACTCAAAGTCGGATTCGATGCAGGTGCGATTACCCTCCCTATTGCTGAACCGCTCTCAGGGTCTGCTAGTGTAGCCTGCTGCGGACTAAGTGATGATGATTCAACGACCTGTGGCTGCTTGGGTACGAGAGATAGCATCTCATCCACAGTCTGTTCGTTGAGCAATGAAACATTTGAGCGCTGGGCTGCTTCGATTAGAGGAGATACTTCGCTCAGATTCTCAATCTTCGCTTGCGCCCCTTTTCCAAGCACTAGCAAGCCTGCGGCGGCCAACTTGCGCTGTCGTTCAGCCCAGCTCTCGCCGACCATGTCCAACCGAAGTGCTGAGGACGCTCATGATGCTATCGCCAGATAGAAGCTGAGGGGGCGATTAGTCTTCCCATTCAGTAAGTGATGCTAGATCGACTGATGAAATCTCCTCGGCCACCGTCTTCTTGTCTTCTTTCCAGGATAGGCTTCCCTCCCACTCCTCTTCTGAGGGATCCAATTCAGAAGTGTCAGTTGCTGTGGACTGGCTTTGATCTTCGGACTCGCCCGTGTTGGAAATTCTGTCCATCGCTTCCAGTCCTAATCGGAGGGCGAAAGCTGCGAACGAGCGTTTGTTGTCTAGGCGATCGTTCTCACCGAAATCCATCCGTCTGACTAGGAAGTAATCCTCGGTCACTACTGCAACATGCACTCTTCCAACTTCTTTGTCCTCAGTAGCCCCGCCAGGTCCAGCAATTCCAGTGATTGAAACTGCAACATCGGAGTTTGACTGATATCTTGCTCCACGAGCCATCTGAACAGCGACTTCGTGAGATACCGCTCCAGATTCGCCATCCTCAAAGGCGGTCTTCTCAACTCCTAATTCCCTCATCTTGGATTCATTAGAGTAAACCACCCATCCCTGCTTGAACCACTCAGTGGCTCCTGATATATCGGTAATCAATGAAGCAAGCAGTCCGCCAGTGCACGACTCAGCTGTGGAGACGGTGAGTCCTCGCTTACGCAAACGACGGGCAAACCGAGATGCGAGTCCGGCAGTCTCTTCAACCACAATCTCCGGCCATGGCCGGCATTCTTGAGAGTTTCACTTCAAAAATAAGTCTGAGATGGTGGGCCCGACCGGAATTGAACCGGTGATCTTCGCTTTGTAAGAGCGACGTCATAACCCCTAGACCACGGGCCCCAGAGGCTCGGAGAGGCGTTGTGTTCAAATCCCCTCCGGCTGGATGGAGTGCTAGGAGGATGGCATGGAGGAGATATCCGGGCTGCTGGAAAGGCTGAGGGAAGCGGGCGTCCCCATGAACGATAGTATTGCAGATGCGATGCTATCAGTCGCCATAGAGAATTTTACCGATTTCGATATCAATATCTTCCTGATGGACAGGCCAATTCCGTTCTTGTCAACAGAGAATGGCACAACAAAAACCATCTCTGCCCCTCATATGGTAGCCACTCTCTTACATCATCTTGAGATTATTGAAGGGAGTCATGTGCTTATCTTAGGCTCCAAGGGAGGTTACATCGCGGCCCTTCTGGACTGCATACTGGGCCCAGATGGTGCGGTCACAGTAGTAGAGCCTCATCCGGAGGTCAGAAGATACACTGACGAGCGTCTAGGTTTATTCGATTCAATGGGGGATATACGAGTACTTCCAATCGACTTCCTAGAAGTGATGGAAGATGATTTTCGACGAGTTGACAGAGTCCTGATTACTGGGGCCGTAAGGGAGTTGCTTCCTGATATCAAAAATCTAGTAGAAGAAGGAGGATTCGTGCTGGGTCCATTCGGTGGCCCAGTCCACCAGAGGCTGCTGAAGAGGGAGAAGCAGGGAGACGAGTGGTTTGACACCGACCTTGGGGGCGTGGTGTTCGGGCCAATGGATCTCGAAGAAGCCGAGAGGTCTCCACTCGATCCGCAGAATCTAGCAGAGCACCTAGAGGATATCCTAGGACTTGTTTCTGAGATTATCGAAATTGATGACGAAACAGTAAGCAGAATAGAGGGATTGATTATCTCACTGAAGGAGTTACCACATGATCTTCCTGACTTAGACGAAGAGTCGACTGAGGATGATATAATGGAACATCCTGTAATCGAACTACTGCTAATGGAGATGGATTGGTTAGGCCCTATGTGGCCTATCTTCGGAGATTTTCTCTCAGTCGAGATTGCCTCACCGGGCTCATCTGGTGAAGATGAGTACGGAATGGCTGGCGGGCACGGGGATCTGGTTCCCTGATTACTGCAGAGCGGGTTCCTTCAGCCTAGTTAGCGGGACTGATATAGGTGGCAAGTGATCAGAGAGCATATGTCTGGATGTCTTTGGATCGAATAGGTTGCCAGAAAGTGCGGCTTCGATGACCTCTTCCTTCTCTAGGAATTCCCTACCAGAATTTGGCCATACTGACAGAGTAACTCTCTCATCTTCCAGATAGTCGACAAGAACACAGGGCAGGCACATGAGTTCGAGTCTTTTTGCCACTCTAGTCCTGTGGTGTCCGTCTAGTATTGTCCCGGTCTTCCTATCGACTAGTAGTGGCTTAGTATACGCCCTCCATCTTAGGGTCATCTTCTCGAGATTGTCAACCCTGTGCTCCACCACCTTCTCATGAGGAAGTAGGGTCTCAATTGGTACCAACTCCACCTTCATGGCCTCTCGAACCCTTCATCAGAGATATGCCTAACGCCCGAAGGAATCATGACTGCGACGCCAACGGCCATTCATGGGAGTGCCCCTGGAATATGCCAGCGAAGCCGATAGGCAGGTGCTTTCTGGACTGCGTTCCAAGGGTAAGGCTTGGGTAGTCGGAGGATGGGTCAGGGAGTCGTTATCTGGTCAACCGATGACAGACATGGATATCGCTACCACATTGCTTCCAGATGAAGTCAAGGAGATTTTTCCACTATCTCTGATGTATGGGGCGGACTATGGTACCGTAGTTGTTAGGCTAGATGGTAATGAGGAAAGTTGGGAAGTCACCACTCTGCGCAGCGAGGGAGGCTATGGAGACGGCAGGAGGCCCGATAACGTCGAGTTCGGAGTCGATATCAACGAGGACCTCTCTCGTAGAGACTTCACAATTAATGCCATGGCTTACGATTCCGATTGGAAGCTGATTGACCCCTATGATGGGATTTCGGATTTGGAGAATGGTGTCCTTAAATCCGTAGGCGACGCTAGCGAGAGATTGAGTGAAGATGGGCTTAGAGTGATGCGAGCATACCGCTTCTTAGCATCTCAGAAAGTAGTGTCTATGGATGCAGAATTGAGATCTTCTGTCACAGGAAAAATCGGAATGCTCGCTCAGGTGTCAAAAGAGCGTATTGGGCATGAGGTGAAGCGGACTCTGGCCTCGCCGAATGCCTCAGCTGCATTGTCCTTGATGCATGATGATGGGGTAATCAAAGAAATCTTTCCCGGACTTAATGCTAGAACTGATCTAGTGCTATGCAGCGATTATGTTGTCAACTTGGCAGTAATTTGCAGTGATGATAGGATGAGTAGTGGAGAATTGTCTGAATTATTGAAAGATTCTCTCAAGATGTCGAAGGATGATTTGCGCGAGATCTCATTCCTGCATAGCTCGCGAGATGCGCCTATTCCTTCTGAAATCCCAGAGATGAGAGTTTTCAGAGCGGCTCTACCAAAGTTGCGGCAGTCTAGATTCATCCGTTACTGTGAGGGGCTGGGGCGTGATATCAGCGAGTTTGAGAAGTCATTGTCTGAACTTGCGCCCCTAAGGGCAGGGAATTCTCCTCTTGTGGATGGAAATGTCCTTTCACAGGTTACTGGGCTGGAACCTGGACCCAGGATGGGCAGACTCAAGGGCGTACTTCACAGAATCCAAGTGGAAAGAGACCTCAGTGAAAAGGACGAGGTTCTAGCGCTGCTCGAAGAACTGGATTGGCAGGAGTCTAAGCATGACAGTTGGTATGGACTAGGGTGGCCCTAGGGTAGTTCATTTAGCATCTCGATGTACTCTTGCATGTCTAGGAAATGGTCCTCGTCGAAGTCTGTCAGAGGCTGTACGATCATACACCAGCCATCAGCGTAGGCATCATCGTTAATCAAATCCGGATTATCCTCAACCTCGCCATTGAGCTCTAGGATTTTGCAAGGGAATGGTGCATTGATTAGCAATGTCTCGATTTCCCCCTGAAAACTGGTGGTAAGAGTCATCATCAAATCCTCTGTTCCAACCTCGTCTCCGCTTCCCATCATTGTAGGTTCATCGTCATCATCAGAACTGGCCTCTGGTTCCTTATCCGAATCAAACTCGCTATCATCCTCGGGCCTAGTCAGAACCACTTTGACAATATCTCCATACTCGGCGGGTACGAACTCGCTGACTCCAACCTTCACAGATTCGGCCTTATCGTCCAATGCCTGGACCCAAAGATGGTCCAAAGTGTACTTTCGGTCATGGGCTATGCTGTACTCAATGTAGTCCCCGTTTACCATAATTACCGAACCGCGCGTCTACAGGTCCAATTTGAACTATTCGATGCTAGACAGTATTACTTGCTCCCACGAGGGATTAACTACGTAGTCCTATTCTCAATTGTCGGGGGAAGAGAGTTGGACTTCGCAGAAACCGAAGAACAGGCGATGATTCGTGAGATGGTTCGCGATTTCGCTGAGAGTGTACTAGCACCTACTTGTCTTGATAGAGACCGTGACCAGAAGGCTCCACTCGAAGAGTGGAAGATTTTCTGTGAGCAGACCGGTCTGCAAGGAATTACCATCCCTGAAGAATACGGTGGCAGCCCTGTTGACGATATCTCTGAGGCAATTATCGTGGAGGAGTTGGCCCGGGTAGACCCTTCCTTCTCTGTGATGTTCTGCGTACATGTTGGACTGTGTTCAAAGACGATCGCGCTGCATGGGAACGAGGAGCAGCGGCAGCAATACCTGTCTCGACTGGCAGGTAATGAAATCGGAGCCTATTCACTTTCCGAAGCTGGTGCGGGTACGGATGCTGCGGCCTTAGGTTGCAAGGCGAAACTTAGTGATGATAGAACCCATTATGTCCTAAATGGTGAGAAGATGTGGGTCACGAATGGAGACAGTGCCGACATCTACGTCTTGTTTGCAAAAGATGTTGATCACCCGGAGTTCGGAGAAAAAAGACATGGGGGGACTACTGCATTCATTGTTGAGAAGAGTTTTGAGGGTTTTTCTGTCGGAAAGAAGGAGGATAAGCTTGGCATCCGTTCAAGTGACACTTGTTCTCTCTTGCTAGATGAATGCAAGGTTCCCGTCGAAAATGTTCTGCGGATTCCTGGAGAAGGTTTTCCAATTGCGATGAACGCTTTAGATAATTCCAGAATTGGCATTGCTGCTCAGGCTCTTGGAATCGCCCAGGGAGCTTACGAATCAGCCCTAGGCTATGCTCATGAGAGAGAGGCTTTCGGTAAGCCGATTGCATACCACCAGAGCGTTGGTAACTACCTCGCCGACATGGCTACTAGGACAGAGGCAGCTAGATTGATGGTTTACAAGGCAGCATGGGCCAAACAGAGGCACTACGAGGATGATGCTCCTCGTCACACCATGGAGGCCAGCATGGCCAAGTTGTTCGCTGGCGACACAGCGATGTGGGTCGCTGAGAGGGCTGTACAAGTTCTGGGAGGGTACGGATATACCACAGACTTCCCAGTAGAGCGCTTCTTCCGCGACGCCAAAATCACTCAGATCTACGAAGGAACACAGGAAGTACAACGAATCGTGATTAACCGCTCCATTGCTCCGGAGTGATGGAATGGCGGATTATCCGATAGCTGAAATACGTGCTCGTTTCCCTGGTTTGAAGCGTCAGGTGAATGGTGAGCAAGCCATCTTCTTCGATGGTCCTGGAGGTAGTCAGTCGCCTGAATCAGTTGGAGAAGCTGTCAAGCATTACCTATTGCATCAGAATGCCAACGTAGGAATGTCTTTCGCTACCTCAAAGGAGACCGATGAACTGATTGAGGAGACTATGCGAGCATGTGCAGATTTGCTAGGTTGTGAGGACTATCGGGAGATTGTTTTCGGACAGAACATGACCAGTCTGACAATCCAACTCGCTAGTGCTCTGAGTCACACTTGGGAATCAGGGGACGAGATTGTGGTTACGCGTTCGGACCACGATGCGAACGTCAGACCTTGGGTGCTTGCAGCGCAATGGTCGGGTGCGACTGTTAGATGGATAGACATCGACCCCGATGACTGCACTCACAGGGCCGGGGACATTGACTCTGTTATCGGCGAAAGGACCGTCTTGGTTGCAATTGGAGCGGCATCGAACTTCTCTGGCACAATCAACAATGTGAGAGAGATCTGTGACAAGGCGCACTCTGTGGGGGCAGAAGTGTTCGTCGATGCTGTGCATTACGCCCCTCATGGCCTGATTGATGTTGAGGAGATGGGTTGCGATTATCTCGCTTGCTCGTCATACAAGTTCTTCGGAACGCATCAAGGCATCCTATGGGGCAGATATGACAGGTTGGCTGAGCTCCCAGTCGCTAAGTTGCGAGTCTCGAGTGAGGAAGTCCCATTTAGGTGGATGACTGGGACGCAAGGGCACGAATCGATGGCTGG